>JACQYL010000021.1 GCA_016208165.1 Deltaproteobacteria bacterium | reverse complement strand
ATTTTAGAGGCAATCTCCAGGCTCTTACGAAAAACCTTGTCCACTATCCGACCAGGACGAAAGAACCCAAGAAGAAAAGGTCCCAAGCTGAAGCTCTTCGCTATGGCCTACAAACCTATCGCTTAAGTCAATGACATTGAAGGATACCGATACAATCGATAACCAGGAAGCCGATTAGCTCTCATTTCGAGAAATGCAAGCAATGCATGACTTATGGGCCTGGGGTCGGCCTTGTTCGTTGAGCCGCTACTATCAACTCCACTACTCAACTGATAGTAGGATTGTTCAAAGGGAAAACGAAAAGTCAAAAACCAAGACCTGACCCTCACATGACCCTCACATTTACGACATGCGAAAACGCTAACGCAGAGTTAAGCCGTTAAACTTCTTTGGGTTAACGAGATAATGGAACGATTTACAGCAGCGTCTTATAGGCATAGAAACAAAGATCTCCGCATTTTATGTGGATACGTCTAATTGTTGCTGGGCAAGACATGGTTCAGCAGGAGGAAGATGAGATGAAGGCGGAGCTATGCAAATCAAAAAAAGGAGGAGAAGTATGCGTTCGAAGATCTTTTTCGCAATTCTAACCGTTTTGTCGCTGGTATGGTCGGCATGGACGATTGCTGGCGCACAGGCGCAACAACAGAGTGTCGATGCAGAACTGCAGAAGTTTCAGGGTACCTGGATGATGATCTCTGCGGAGATGGACGGGAAGAAGGTGAATGACGCACACGTGAAACAGAGCAGAATCACCTTCGTTGGTGATAAGGTCGAGCTTATCGCTCCGCATCAGCATAAGGACACGATCGTTGCGTCTGTCGTGAAACTGGACTGCACGAAGAATCCCAAGGAAATGCACTGGGTTCGCACTGCAGGTCCGAACGCAGGTAAAACCATGATCGCGATCTATGAGTTTGAGGGTCCCGACCAGTACAAGATTTGTTTCGACCCTGCGAGCTTGGTTGTGCCTAAGGAGTTCGGCACAAAAGCGGGTTCCGGACATATCTGGCACACCTGGAAGCGGGCAAAGCAATAGTCACGGGGAGACAAACGGTTAAGTTCTTGACAGCAGGGCGACCGAGGAGCCGTTGCTGAAATTGGACGCTTGATGAGGGGGCGCTGGTGGGGCTGATACAAAATGATAGTGCCCCATAACCTTTTCATGCAGCGGACGGGCGACCACGTGTTCTCTCCGGATCAGTGCTGCGAAATGTGGGTCTGTACCAGTTCGCGCCTGCCGCTGATGATCGTCGTTCACCTCAAGGATAATTTTTGGAAAGCGGAATATTTACGACTCGAATTTGTCGAGAATGCTATTTGAATCCCTGGTTTCGTAAGAGGCGGCCTGAAATGGCCGGTGCGTGGTATAGGGGACGTCCATGTTTTCAAACTTTACAAGAATTCATTGCTCTTTGTATGAATTTCAATCGAGTGATTTCCCGTGTGGCCGCATCGATGAGTATGAACCCCAAGGAAGTGACGGCATTCGGTAAATCGCCGCAAACGGTCAAGGCTCGAGCGCTCCTGTGTTATTGGGCGCATCGAAAGCTTGGGATGACCGCCACAGAGATTGCCGGGAGGCTCAAGATCACTCAACCGGCGGCAAGTCGCTTGTCGAAACAGGGTGAACAGATTGAAAAAGAAGTTCGATTTAGTTTGATTGGAAAATAAACGTACAAAAACATGGACGTCGCCCAAGGTTTCATTTATAAAAGTCAGGGGCCGACAGGGCCTCCTTGTTTAGGGATCAACAGCATGAGTAGCAGGCCGCTCTGTAGGGGCGGTTCGTCCTTCGACGGGGCTCAGGATCCGTGACGAACCGCCCTTGCAACGGAAATCGATGCCACATAACCGCCGATCCATCCGATTACACGGATACGATTATTCGCAGGCCGGGGTGTATTTCGTGACCATTTGCGCCTGGAACCGGGAATGTTTGTTCGGGAACACCGTGAACGGAAAAACAGTTTTGAACGATTTCGGGGAAATGGTTGACGTTACTACGCCGAGTCGTGGGAATGGTTGGCGGCGCGTCACGGTTATGTGGAATTGGATGAATATATGATCATGCCCAATCATTTGCATGGGATTATCGCTATTACCGACGTTCTTAAGGGCGGTTCGCGAACCGCCCCTACGGAAAAACGCAAACCCATCGGACGTCTGGTCGGCGCATTCAAAACGGTGTCCACCAAACGCATCAACCATCTGCGCGACAGCCCCAGCGTCAGAATAGGACAGCGCAATTATTACGAACACATCATCCGCAACGACGACGAACTGAACCGCATCCGGGAATACATCGGCAATAACCCTGCGCGATGGGAAGTGGATGGTGAAAATCCGAATTCTGTCTTAGGGGTTGGTTGTAAACCGACTCCGGAATGGGCCTGACGATGAAACATTATTCCCAACAGACATTCGTCCGAGAGGAAGCGGAAAAGGGGGACGAGCGGAAAAGGGGGACGGGGTTGAATTTGCGCGTTTCTTTGTTTCGTAGGCTATGACATAGAAACCTCATACCGCGAAAAGCACGCATTCATGCGCCGGGAGCGTTGCATCACATCTTCATCCGAGGAATCGAAAGGCGACCGATTTTCGAGTGCGTCCATTGGGGACGTCCATGCTTTTAAACTTTACAAGAATTCAGGGCACCTGATGTTAGAGCACCATGCCACGGAAAGCGAGAATACCCGCGCCAGGGCGCTGCATCGTGCGAGCGTCAGGGGGATCGAAAAACGGCAGGTATTCGGACAGGGTGACAAAAGTGTAAAAGCATGGACGTCCCTATCATGACCCTCCACCAACTCATCTTATTCGGACGCGGTTTCATGATTTCAGCGGGCGCGGGTCGGTTCGTAGGCCGGGACTTTGCATTTCCCGGCGGCCTTCACGAGGGATGCGTCCAGTGTGGAGAGGGGCAGATCGAGCCTCATGGCGAGGTCCAGGTAGGACGCGTCATAGGTAGAAAGCCCGTGTTCCCGCGCAAGCGAAACGATCTCCTTGAGCATCCGCTCTGGGGTTTCCTGTTCCACCGTGATGGGTAAACCACCCAGGAGCGCGAGAAAGCGGACGACCGAAGCCCGGCTGAGACGCTTTTTCCGTTCCGCGACAAGCAGGACATTGCCCACCTCGAGGGGCCAAATGGCGGGCACAAAGGCCTCCCCGGCTTCAAGGCTTTCGAGCACGGCCTCGGCGTAGCTGTTGCCCTCCTCCTCGAAACACCACGGCATAACGACCGAATTATCGACGACAAAGCGCGCGGGCATCAGCGCCTTCCTTCCTCGATCATGTCGCGAATGGAAAGCCCATCGAGGCGGTGGCCGCTTCGAAACCGCTTCAACTGGTCGATGACGTCGCGCACGGACGTCCTCTTCGAGGAATCGGCGGGCTGCAGGGTGGCCACGGGCACGCCGTGCTTCGTGATCGTTATTTTCTCGCCCTTGGCGACACGATCGAGGAGTTGGGTGAGGTGTGTTTTCGCCTCATAGGTTCCGACTGTTTCCATAAAGCACCTCCATTTAGACTAGTCTACGACCAGTCTAATTCGCGCCGCCTAAAAATGCAAGCCGCTTTCCCGGATTTGAATCAATTTCTCGCTGCGGGTATGGATGAGGAAGAAGGGAAGCTGTTGCGAAGGCATGCGCGTACCGGCCCTTGGAAGCGTGCATTTCCTCGATCGATGGGAAGGCATGCTCGGCCGTGTGTTACAGCGTCGGATGGGGAAAAGAAAAGGCAGAGCACGGGGAAGATAGGTATGGTATCTTAGGATTACTGAAATGTGGAGGTGCAATACATTGACAACCCGGAAACACATCGATGACCGGATCGAAGCTTACGCCAAGGCGGTCAGAGACAGAAACTCTCAGGCGGTCTCCGAACTGTTCGCCGTACGTTTCGATCATATAGTGCACGGCGCGGGAAACGATCCGGAAAATCCTTGGAATACGAAACGAGAGACCGATCGAGAAGGTATCAGGAAAATCTATGAGGACTTCTTCGCTCATGTGGGTGAAATGGCGGTCGAGTATACGGACAGGATCATCGATGTAGACAACGAATCGGCCGCCATGGTCGTCCGCGTTCAAACCGGATCTACCGTCATGGAAAATGCGCTTCACATCAAGTGGAACGCTCAAGGGAAAATCATATTTTTCTACAACTGGTATGGTAAAGGGGCCGAGCCGCGTTGACTCGTATCAAGCCAATATCACGGGATGAATCGCGGACAAGAGCGGCTGTCCTTATTATTGACCCCGACCTCTTGTCCCCCGCCATCCCGCCCTGAATGGCAAGACTCCTGCCATGGATCGGCGAAGGCGGGCGACGAGGATATTGGAACAGGGTCCGGCGTGAGGTCCACCATGGACCCCACACCGGACTTGGGGAGAAAGAAGTGTTATTTCGTTTGCAAGGTCACAAAATACGTGGACCCTTGCCGCCAAACCAACATTAGAGCAGGCTTGGAGCTGATGTCGGACGTAGCTTCCTTAAACTCATCCACCGTATTGACGGGTTTCTGATCCACTTCCAGAACCACATCTCCGCGTCTCAGCCCGGCGTCGGCCGCCGGACTTCCAGGCTCCACCGACGTTATCGCAACTCCCTGAGCGGATTCCATACCCAGTCCCTTGGCCAGTTCGGGAGTGACGGTCTGGATGGTTATGCCCAGACGTGCCCTCTGCGTGGTTTCGGAGGCCGCCATGGTTTCCTCTTCGAGGGTTTCGAGTTTGACTTTGAACATCTTAGTTTTGCCTTCCCGGATCACCTTCACATCCACGTCGGTTCCCGGCATCAGGCCGGCCACCATTTGAGGCAACACCTGGGAATTCTCCACCGGCTGGCCGTTGAACTCGACGATCACGTCTCCCCTCTGGATACCGGCCTTCGACGCAGGGCCGCTTTCCGAGACGTCGGCAACCAGCGCGCCTTTCTCCTCTTCCAGTTTAAAGGACTTGGCCAATTCCGGAGTTACATTCTGGATCGTCACTCCGAGCCAGCCTCGGGTAACGCGCCCCTTGTCCTTAAGCTGAAGTAGTATCTCCTTGGCCGTGTTGATGGGGACCGCGAAGCCGATGCCTTGTCCGGAGGCTACAATAGCCGCATTGATGCCCACGACTTCTCCGCTGTAATTGAACAGAGGCCCTCCGCTGTTTCCGGGATTGATCGAAGCGTCGGTCTGGATAAAATTGTCATAGGGGCCCGCGCCGATGACTCTTCCGGTGGCGCTCACGATGCCCGTGGTCACGGTTTCCGAGAGACCGAACGGATTTCCGATGGCCAGAACGGGTTCCCCTTGTTCGAGTTGATTCGAGTCCCCGAGCATGGCCGGGATCAATTCTTCCTTGGGTTCGATCTTGATCAGGGCGATATCGGTCTTGGGATCCGTGCCGACGATTCCTTGGGAATGCGGTTACCGAAGAAACGTTCCCAGAAATCCTTAAACGGGTCCGAGTCCCTGAAAGGCCCGAAATCATGTCCGGGCATGGGGCCGCCCTGCATCTTCTCGACCTTGACTACGCCGATATTCACCACGCTGGGTTTCAACTTTTTGACCAGGTTGGGAACGGTTTCATTCGTGATTTCGATTGTTTTGTGGGATGGCTGTGCTTCAGTCCAAAAAGGCGAAGCATAGGCCATCAACGCTCCGGCCATGCAGAGCGCGACTGCAATTACGATGTGGCCCATCCATTTCCGACTTCTTTGATTCAGCATGTTGATCCTCCGTTTCGTTCGCTCTTCTATGATTATGCGAAGCGCATACGATGATGTTGTGAAGCGCGATATGCTTACAATAGAGTGCCGTCTTCTCGAAGCGTTTAAAGATTTTTCCCGTTTGTTCGGCAAGGTCCTTCCGAAATGGCCAAAACCTCTCTAGGGAGGTGGGCGCGCGCGTCCAAGAACAGGATCATTGATTTCTTAGGAATTGTAGTTAGTATATAGATCCTATGAGCGCTCCAAAAGGACTCAGCCCCGAGGAAGTCGAAACCATTTTGGATTCCATTGCGGACGGGGTCTTCACAGTCGATAAGGATTTCCGGATCACCTGGTTCAACCGGGCTGCGGAAAAAATCACGGGCGTTCCGCCGGATGAAGCCCTCGGACGGTATTGCTGCGAGGTGTTTCGCGCTGAAATCTGCGAAAGCGATTGCGCCCTCAGGCAGGCCATCGATACCGGCCGGCCTGTTGTCAACCGACCGGTCTACATTCTGCGGCCGGACGGACAGCGCATTCCCATCAGTGTAAGCTGCGCCCTGCTGCTCGACAAAAAAGGTGAAGTCATGGGCGGGGTCGAAACGTTTCGGGACCTGAGCCTGGTGGAGGATCTCCGCAAGGAGGTCGAGCAGCGATATACCTTTGCGGACATCATCTCGAGAAGCCACAGGATGCGCGACATCTTTTCCATCCTGCCGGAGGTGGCTCAAAGCAACGCGACCGTCCTGATTGAAGGCGAGAGCGGGACCGGTAAGGAACTTCTTGCGAGGGCCATTCATAATCTTTCCGCCAGAACGGACGAGCCGCTGGTGATCGTGAACTGCGGCGCGCTGCCCGACACACTGCTCGAATCCGAGCTGTTCGGACATAAGGCGGGCGCGTTCACGGACGCAAAAAAGGACCGCTTGGGCCGAATCGCCCGAGCCGAACGCGGCACGTTGTTTCTCGACGAAATCGGCGACATCAGTCCCGCCCTTCAAATACGCCTGCTCCGTTTTTTACAAGAACGAACGTATGAACCGTTGGGATCCAGCGAGACGATCAAGGCGGACGTGCGCGTAGTGGCGGCCACCAACAAGGACCTGAATCAGGAAATGGAAGAAAACCGTTTCCGACGGGACCTGTACTATCGCGTAAATGTCATTCGGCTGGCCTTACCGCCGTTGCGGGAAAGAAAGGAAGATATCCCCCTGCTCGTTCAACATTTTGTCGCCCATATGAATCGGTTGAGGGGAAAAGATATTACCGGGCTTTCCCAAGACGCCATGTCCTCGTTCATGGACCATGATTGGCCGGGAAACATACGGGAACTCGAAAACGCCATCGAGCACGCGTTCATTCTTTGCCCCGGAGGGTTTATCGAGCGGAGGCACCTGCCGGAACAGTTTCGAAAGTCGTCCAGCCTGCCCGAAACCCTGCCCATGGGATCCACCCTGGCTGAAATCGAGGCTCGGGTGATTTATGAAAGCCTGGAAAGAAACGATTGGAAACGACAGGCAACGGCCAAAGAGCTGGGTATCGACAAGACCACCCTCTGGCGCAAGATCAAGCAGCTCGGGCTGGAAGTCTCCCATGGGAAGACACAACGAAGAAAGTCGAGTTCATGATGTTTGTTAGCCCCGATTCGGCGCGAGAGGTTTGAATGAGCCCTGAACCCAGGGAAACAATCTCGTTGTTCGTTCCGTGCGTGGTGGATCAGTTCAGGCCCGGCGTTGCGCGGGCGTCCGCGGACGTATTGAGGAAACTGGACCTGGGTTTCGAGACGCCCGGTCCGGGGATCTGCTGCGGACAGCCGGCGTTCAACCAGGGTTTCCGGGAAGAGGCTCGAAGAGTGGCCCGGAAGTGGATTCAACATCATGAAGCGTACTCCGCCGTTGTGGCTCCATCCGGATCCTGTGTGAATATGGTGCGGAATCACTATCCCGCCCTGTTCGACAAAGAGCCGGATTGGCGACGTCGGGCCCTGGCCGTGGCCGCCCGGACCTACGAACTCACCGAATACCTGGTTCACGTGGCAAAACGCCTCGATCTGGGCGTACAATGCCCCCTTCGCGCCACCTACCACGATTCGTGTCACGTTACCCGTCATCTCGGCGTTCGGGAGGAACCACGACGTCTTCTGCAACACGTGGACGGGCTGGTTCTGGTCGAAATGGAGCAATCGGATCGCTGCTGCGGATTCGGCGGTCTTTTCAGATGGACCCACGCTCCCATCTCTCGAGCCCTGTCGGAAGAAAAAGCCCGGATGATCGAGGCAACGGGTGTAGACGCGGTCATTACGGCGGAAACGGGATGTCTCCTGAACATAGAAGCCGCTCTCGATCGCATCGGTTCGAGGGTCAAGGCCTTTCACGTGGCCGAAGTTCTGGGAGGAATGGCTCGTGCGTGAGAACCGTTTTCGGAAACGATATCAGGCCGCGCTGAATGACGCTCAACTTCAGAAGGGTGTGTCCGCGGCGACCCGGCTCCTGGTTTCCATGCGAGAGAAGACGGTTGCCGAAATCCCCGATTGGCAAGCGCTTCGGGAAAGAGGCAGAGCCATTCGGGAACACACATTGGACCATCTGGACGGCTGTCTCGAAACCCTCGAACAGAGCGTCACTCGCCAGGGAGGACATGTATTTTGGGCAAAAGACGATGAGGCCGCCCGCCGTTACGTGTTGGATCTGGCCCTCAGCCGCGGCGTTAAAACCATCGTAAAAGGGAAGTCCATGATCTCGGAAGAGATCGGACTGAACGACGCCCTCGAGGCCCACGGCGTGGAGCCGGTGGAAACCGACCTGGGCGAGTTCATCGTGCAGCTCGCGGATGAGCATCCTTCCCACATTCTGGCTCCGGCCATTCATAAAACCAAGGAAGACATTTCGTTGCTGTTCGCCCGGAAACTTTTGAAACCCAAAGTGACCGAACCCAAAGCGCTTATGGCCCAGGCCAGGGAGCATCTCAGGGGCAAGTTCCTCGAGGCCCAAATGGGTGTCACCGGCGCCAATTTCGCCGTGGCCCGCACGGGAACGGTGGTGCTTACGGAGAATGAAGGCAATATCCGATTCAGCACGACCTGCCCTCCCGTGCACGTATCCATCATGAGCCTCGAAAAGGTCGTACCGGACTGGTCGGAATTGTATGTCCTGTTGAACCTATTGATCATATCCGCCACCGGACAGCGATTGTCCACCTACGTCAGCTTCTTGAACCCTCCGATGGCGGACAAGACCCGGCACGGGCCTAAAGAGTTCCACCTCGTCCTGTTGGACAACGGCCGAAGCCGCATTCTCGGAGACGAACGATACCGTTCGATCCTGCGCTGCATCCGGTGTGCAGCCTGTTTTAACGTGTGTCCCGTGTACACGAAGATCGGCGGACACGCCTACGGAACGGTGTACCCGGGTCCCATGGGATCCGTGCTGTCACCGCTTCTGTTCGGCCTGGACGCGCACGAGGAGTTGCCGTTTGCCTCGACTCTCTGCGGCGCCTGCAGGGACGTGTGCCCGGTGAAGATCGACATTCCGAACATGCTGCTCGAACTCCGAAGCGACGTAACCGAGAATTGGAAAGCCCGGCACAGGATGTACGGTCGCCGTCTGAGAGTCGAGGTGTGGAGTCGAGTCGCGGGCGACGAAACCGTGCTTCGATGGGCGTCTCGAATCGCACGGTCGGCGGAACCCATACTGAACGTGGCCAAAGCGCCGGACGGGTTCAAACTGTCCCATAGAAGGTTTGAACGGAGTGAGTGAATCATTGAACGGAGATCGGACCTACATACTGAACGCTCTTCGCCGGACGGCTCGGCCCGGTGAATGTGTGGTCGAGGGCTCGTTGGAAGATACGCCCGGACGCTCGAAGATCCCTGACGCGGATCTCGAGGACAGGCTTTCTACTGCCCTTCAAACGTTGGGCGCCCATTTTCATCGAGCCCATTCCGAAGAAGAGGTTCGGCGGATTTTGTCCACACTCATTCATAACGCTGATGCGCACAAGATAGCCGTCCTGTCGGACGCGTTTTTGAGAACGTTTCATCTCGATCGGCTGACGGAAGAGGCAGGCGTAACGGTGATATCGTATTCGGAGGAGGAAATCAGTGATTCGGTAAAGGACGTGACGCCCGCGTTGAAAGACGCTGAACTGGGTATTTTTCCAGTCTCCCGAGCGCTGGCGCAGTCAGGAACCATGGTTCTCAATGGCAATGCCGGCGTATCGAGAGCGATTTCTCTCATTCCCCCCATCATTGTTGGCATCTTGGACAAAAAACAGATCGTTGCCGACCTCGGAAACGTATTCTCCGAACTGATCGAAACCGGACAGGTCCCTTCGCGGCCGGGAGATTGGATGGTTTGCATCTCCGGTCCCAGCCGCACGGCGGACATCGAAGCGACCCTGACCACCGGCATCCATGGCCCCGGAGACACGCATCTCATTGTATTGGGATAAGCGTCTCTCCGGCGAGGATCCTCTTCGGATCAGGTATGGCGCCCACCGATCGAGTGATGTCTTTGTAAGGGAGCGGAATCAACCCGGCAACCCGATCGACAGCGAATCCGTTCCCCCGACCTTATCAAAAGACACCATCAATTCCAGTCGATCGTTCTTAAGCCCCAAGGACACGGGCTCGCCGGCCTTTGGACCTTCGAGATGCGTGATGGACCGCATGACCTCGAACATCCGCCCCGCCAACTCCGGCTTCGGAGCAGGCAATTTGTATTTGCCGGTCGCATCGATCTCGAAACTGATATGGTCGGAGGCTGTTCTGGTCAGCGATACTTTCTTGGCGCCTTCAGTAATGCCGTACATAATGGCCAGCCCCAGGAATTTCAGAGCCACTTCCTCCATGTCCCCTGTTGCGTCGGCTGCCGCCCCCTCCTTGCTGAGCACTTCAAGCTGCTTCTTGTAATCCGTCTGAACATAGCAGTCACAATATTCCTGCAATCTGAGATGCAGACTTCTTTCTTCGATAGCCATACCATTCACCTCCTTGTATCGATGTTTCGGAATGAACATGTTGCCACTCATCCATGCACCTGCCGGGGCAAGCCCGGATTGAGCGTAAGTTGTTCACAGGGCAGGCTCTTGTCAACTGACGGAAACCGATTCAAAAAGAATCCGGGTTCGGGCTCGAGTCGAAATCACCGTCGGAGATAACGGGACGTCCAGTGTTACAGCGAAAAGCTGGTGTTAAATGGCTTAAATCCATTTGACGGCATACGCACGATAGTGGCGGAGTCCGATCCTTTTCGAGCGATTCCCCCGCTCCGCCGAAGGCGGCGCGGCAACGCATGGAGAATTTGACGGGAGTCCGAGTCCCGCCTCCGGCGGGATTTCTAAAGTTTCCTTCAGCTGAAAAAGATAAAACGATCTGGGCGACTCGACACTAGTCCGACGTGAATCCCGGAGGCAACTGGTCTGGAGATGGAACAGGAGGGATTTCCGGGGAAGTGTTGCCGTCCTGTTTGGGTTTGGTGAAAGAAAACGATTCTTCCAGACCGCCCTTTGCATGAAACACCAGTCCGTGCGCCTGGGCCGTCCGTTCGTAGGAGCCGTCGAACAACCGGAGTTCGCCGTGCGGCGACACGCGTATGGCCGCTTCACCCAATACGGGGCATTTGTTCTCGCAATAGCCGCATCCATTGCATTTGTTCTCGTTCACAAAAGGAACGGTATTGCGGTTGTCGGTCACAGGCCTCATAACAATGGCGTTGTAAGGGCAGATTTCATCACAGATCAGGCAGGCGCGGTCTTCTTCCCACGCAATGCACCTGGAACGGTCGATAAAAGCGGTTCCGATTTTGGCGTATTTCTTCTCATCGAGGCTCAAGGGACGGACGGCCCCGGTGGGGCATACCCGGCCGCACAGATTGCATGCCTGTTCACAGGCGGCATATCGTGCAGCCAATTTGGGACTCCAGACCCCGTCGATACCCGTCTCGAACCATACCGGCTGAAGGGTGTTGGTAGGGCATGCCTTCATACACTCGCCGCACCGGACGCAGCGATCCAGAAACGCTTCTTCCGGCAGCGCGCCCGGCGGCCTTAGGATCCGTACTCTGGATATGACCAGATCTTTGGCGGAACCTTGCACCGATCCGACGTTGGTTTTCAGCAACAAGCCTGCTGCGAGCCCGGCGCACCCGCTCAGCACAAGGCGTCTTTTGCCTGGATCGACGGCAGGGGCCGCGTTTTTCTCGAAGGTCCAACGGAAGGAGACCGCGTTTTCAGGACACACTTCCATGCACTTCAGGCACACGATGCACTCGGAATGAGCAGTGCGTTGAGGCTCGTTCGAAATGGCGCCCATGGGGCAGGAGCGGATACAGGCCCCGCAATCCGTGCATCGGTCGTTCACCGTTCGGCGCACCATCGGTTTCCGGGAACACAGGGCGAACATCGCTCCGGCCGGACACACATTCCGGCACCAGAACCTGGGACGTAACAGGCCCAGGAGCAGAAGCCCCGTTACGAAAAAGGCGGTGAACACATTGGCGTTGAACGAGACGTGCTTGATCTGAAGATAACCGGCTCCATCCAGGCCCAGGTAACTCGAAATATTCTCCACGAACCACAGGCATGAATCGGCCAGCGAAAGGAGAACGGGATATACGGTGACTGTATAGAACCGTGTGGCCAGGGATATGGGCGAAACCAGGAATACCAGCGAGACCCCCGCCAGCACGGAGCAGAACACGGCGAACAGCAAAAGGTACTTCCAGGCCTGGATCCGTGTGTTCCCTTCCGCCGCATTCCCGTTTCGTCCCGGCTTCTTTCGCCTGATCATCCAGTCTGCGGCGTCTACCGTAGCGCCCAGCGGACACACGTAGCCGCAAAAGAAACGGCCCAATACCAACGCCAGGAGCAGAACCGCCAGCCCCCGGAAGAGGTCCGTGATCCAGGTCCCACTGACCAACATCGTACCCAGCAGGATCGTCGGATCCAGACGCAGAAACAGGTCGACCGGAAGTCCTTCCGCCAACGGATATTTGGCCTGCCACAGCAGCAAAGCGAAAAGGACGAACAGGGCGATCTGAACGAGTCGTTGGAATCTCAAGCTTGAACCTGCTTAATGTTCAGTTTGTCGATGTCCATTCGGCCTAGTCCACGTTCATGGGCCTCCCGGATGTGTTTGACCTGGCCCGGTTCGAATTTCCGGCCGTACCATTCCCCCATATCCACGGTGATCGCATCGGCGGCCACCATATCCGTGGACGCAATCACTTTTCTGGGTTGGAGTACCTTCCCGGGACCGCCGGGACCGCCGGTGGAAAGCAGGCGCGTGGCGTCCACGACGGTGAGATGGGCCTTGGCCACGGTACATAAGTCCACGATGGCTGTGTGCAGGTCGTACAGGGTATGGAACACGGCCCGGTCGTATACCACGCCCATCATATTCTTCATGGACAGGCTCACGCCGGCGCTGCTGTGCGATTTGGCCACCGGCGCGCTGATCACCACGTTCGCGTCCAACACGTCTTTCATAACGGCTGTGGACTTGAGTTCCTTTCCCTCCGGCACGGGGACGTCTTTGAAAAACTTCTTTTCGCTGAGACCCAGTACACGGCTCTCGGGAAACACTTCACAGGCTTTGGCAATACCGCTTTGCTCGATGCACATCTCCCTGTCCCGAAGCGTATTGTCCAATACCAGCACCTGACCGGCTCCCGCCGCCACGCACAGGGAAACGATCTCCTTTATGACGTCGGGATGGGTTGTGGTGGCCCAGCTAGGCGGGTTGGAAAAACTCATATTGGGCTTGACGACCACCTTGTCGCCCTTCTTGACGAATTGCTCGATGCCGCCCAACCCTGCTATGGCCGCACGAACGGCAGGACCCGGATCCCCCTCGGCGATCACGGCGTCGGGTGCGCCGCCGGCTTTGGTTTCATGGCCCCAAACCACGGGTAATGCCAGAGAAGCCGTCAATAGGGCCGAGCTTCTCACAAACTCTCGACGATTCATGTTGTTTCCTTTCCTATGGGGTGGACCGCGCCCCCTCTAACGTCCCGCAGCTGAAAAACCCTTGTCCCGGATGCAGATTCGAGGTTCGTCACAGGGGAGGTCGCGGTGTTGAAATCGGAAAACGCATTCGTTCAATGCTACCGTCGGAACATTATCATGTTTACACGTAGAATGCACACAGAGGTGAACAACGCCGCCCCGGAACTGCTCTAAGCATGATGCGCCCGTGGGCCGGGCCGGCTGCGTTGCCTCTCAACAAGGGATCAGTCCCGGAGCCGTAAGGGAAAACCGTGTCAAGTCGCGCGCGGAGCCCTGGAAGGGACCCAGAACTTCCGCTTTGAGGGCCGCAAGGGCCGCGGCCGTCAGGCCGGCCTCCCGGACACCCATGGAGCGGTGTCTTCCAAACAAATAACCGGCGAGGAACGTATCCCCGCATCCTGTCGTGTCCACCAGTCGTCTGGGCTCGAAGGCCGGGATTCGCACTTCCCGACCTTCGCACAACGACAGGGCCCCCTGACTCCCCAGGGTCACCAATACCTCGCGAACACCATACTCCGCGATCCTCCGCATGGCCTTCCCAAGCTCGTTCTCGCCGGTCAGGGAACGAGCTTCCCTGTCGTCCGCTTTGAGTACATCGATGCACCTCAGAGCCTCGAGCTTATCCCCCCACACCGCCGATTCCACGGAATGGCCGGAGACCCTCCTCAACATGCCCTGGACGTCCACGGCAATCCGATTATCCGGTCGCTTGACGGATCGAAACAGAGAGAGCGGCATGTCTGTGTTGGTAAGGGGCCCCAGCAGAAACATCCGGGCGGATACGCCTTCCACGTGCTCGGGAACAAACCCTTCCGCCAGGGCGTGGACCTTCTGGGTCCGCGTTCCGCGGGCGCCTCCCTCGTACACGTTCTCGAAAAACGTGGTTTCGGCGCTTTCGAAGTTAAACACGCGGACGCCCAGCCTCTCGAGCGGCCGTATCAGCGCCTCCCGGTCCTTCCCGGCCAACCGGGTCACGACCGCTGTTTCGAGTCCCAGCCGCGCGAGCGCCACGGCGCCGTAGTAAGCCGTGCCTCCGGGTATACGCGTCCGGAGCGTTGGGGACACGATACAATCCCAGGTTATATGCCCGACCGCGCATACGTCGAACTGTCTTGCCGGATTCGTGCGTTTCATCACCAGCTCTTCTTGCCATGGATCAACGATCTCAAAAGGAATCAACCCTAATGCATCCCGAATGCGGTTTCAAGAAGTTGGCTGGCCGGAATGTTGTGGGACGTTCGATCTTTTTTAGTTTGTCTCCGAAAGGACGCCTACACTTTCCATTTTTTTCAGGCCATGAACAACAAAAAAAGAGACTACGAACACCGGGCGAAATCCTTCGGCCCCATGTGAGTGACCGCCCGAGGAACAAACACTAATACCCTTGGAGTGATCGTCTGAAGCTTCTGCGCCCGGCGCGTTAAACTTCTGGAGATGCGGCCGGGTCTTTAAATATGCGTTTTGTCACGCTTTGACATCACCTGTGAATTCTAACGTTACTTAATTTAGGTATAGTGAACTCTAAGGTAGAGTCAAGTGCTGTAGGGCATGGCCGGACTCATCATAGGGCCGGAACGGGACCTCTAAGGACGTATACCCGAAACGGGTAAGATGGCAAATGAGCGAGATATACAAGAGACCGGTCATGGCTCTTTGGACAACCTGATTTGTAATGCATCTCACGGGAAATCGCCGAAGCAGGATGCCATGATATTAACTTCGTCCACTTAAACCGATTCTCGAGGTACTTGCCGTCCATTATATTAAGGAAGCGTCGCTCAAGTGACGGCTACGATCCTCATATATACATTCTCTTTTACTGAGGCGAGCGGCCAATGAGGTCATTTTCCAGGCAAATGTGCTTTTTGACTATTGACGTTTTCTATGCGAGAGTGTATAGTACTTTTACAGGGTGATGTTCTCTGTTGCAATTTTCCCCTTTTGAGGAGCGAACACGTTCGTGGCCGCTCCTGTCCGCAAGTCCGCTTAGAACATGATAGAAGAATGCGCAATGACGAAAGCCGTTAAAATCGTATTCGTGACGGTACTCCTGTTGCTGCTCGCCGCAAAGGGCGGCGTGGCGGGCTCTTCCGCCCACCTTACGACCCGGCCGGTCGTGGGGTTGCATGGCGCTGGAACTACGCTTTCGCTTCTGGATAAGGACACCCGGGGAACCTTCTACTACCCGCCCGGACAATACCCTCTCCGCTGGGACCGATTCGTACCGGGTTACCCTGGGGATTTTGAATCGGATTCGTGGGATCCGTACACCACGTCTTACGATGTCGGAGCGTCGGCGCCCAGCCTATACGGGTGGCCGGATTTCAAACATTTCCACATCGAGGCCGGGAACAGGGGTACGCTCGGAGCCGGCCGACAAAGCCCGAGCCAATTTTTCGGGATAGGAGCTGGGCGCAGGAACGGCCCGGAGGGATGGGGAAATGCCGGCGATCAAGCCCCCCGGATTAACGTTGTTTTCCGGCATAATCCTCTCTACTTTGCTTTCGGAGTCTCGAATCGCTCTCTTCCCGGTCTTCCAGAGGAGGAATTTACCCTGGGCTTTGGTCCCCGTTTTCACCTTGCGGGCGGCATCGAATCTGAACGTATTTCCGTTCTTCCAAATCTGACCTTGATGCAAACCGAGGCGGAAGATCTCCAGAGCAGCGAAGATACGGCGTCGGCTTGGGTTGTGGAGGTCCCCTTTTCCCTGCATGCCGGATCCATCGGCGCCAGATTTTCCGCTCACTACGGCATGAATGTGGGGAGCGTCTACCGAGGGCTTTACAACTCGAGCTATGCGGCTAAGCACGCCGACGGGAGATTGTATTCGGGCGACGAGGAAACACTCGCAGACACCAAAGGCTACGGCGGCTACTTTGACCTTTCTTTCGGGGCCAAACCCCTTGCCATGCACTTCATCGGAGGCGTTCAGGTCGTAAGAAACCCCCAATGGAAGGATGACGATTCCAACACGCGGTGGGCCGCCGTCGTACGGATGCCTTACGCTTTGAGCAGCTATCTTCTGCTTAGCCCCGAACTGGGTTACTACGCCTTCGGAAACGATGTGAACGTGGAGCCGGGACAGCAAAAAGACCTGGGGGCCGAATGGCTCGGCGGCGTTCAATTTGAGTTCCTTTTCTAACTACGACGAATCGCTCACTCCTTATCACCGGACGGCCACTTCAGACCTTTGGGAAGTTTGAACGGCAACTGGAAGCCGGGGCTGTTTACTTCTCACACCGCGCTGGTGGAATACGACGAGCGGAAGTAGCGTAATTCCAGGCGATTCCTTTGTCTCATCACCTGATCGTATAACTCGAGTACGTCTTTCTCGTACGCCGATTCTGTTTTTCTCTGCCGGGTTCGATACCGTTTCTTGAAATAGTCGCCGTCCAAAACACGATCGCACAGAAACATGACCTTTTCGAAAACCTCTTCCTGATAGTTGATCAGCTCGCGTTCCCGATACAGGAATTCGAGCAGTAGCGCCAGGCGGTCTCTGTAGGACAGAGACCGCCTTTTCCCGTCCTTCTTTTCAAGCGCATTCTCCAACTGGACCAATTGAAACTCTTGCCGGAGAGTATCTACGAACATGCAAGCGGTTCGGTAGACAACGGGGTAGCGTAATAATTCGGGAATCAGGTCCGGATCTTTCAGATAACTGTGCAGCGTCCGTTCAATTTGCCTGAATGTCCGCGGTGAATAGCCCAATAGGGTGCGTCTGTGTTTGACGAGCCACGCATTGAGAAACTTCAAACGTGAAAGGTGGTCTTCCGTGCCATAGATCACTTCGTGGTCTCCGTACACGATTTGTCCCTGATGCTCACCGCGGACGATGTCGTTCAGCCGGACCAGGCGCCTCTGTGTCGTCTTCAACAGGTTCAGATTGGAAAACCGATCCCCCGTGACGGGATGAATGGCTTCCTGTTCCACCACGGAAAGCGCACGGTCCTCGATGAGGTTGTCCGGATTGTATTCATGCTGGATGTACGTTGCCTTGAAGATGATCACTTTCCGCTCGCGGTCGACAAAATATCCGGCCTCGTCGAGTTCGTCGACTATGTCCTTTGCATCTTCGTCAAGGGAGACCAGTGCGATTTTCTCTACCAGGGGCCAGTGTTTTTTCCCTCGAGACGACAAGAATGTCAAAACCCGGTCGGAATTCCCCAGGACGGACACGATGAAGTTTTCGTTGTTCTTGGCCAGCTTCCTGGCGAACATGGCCGCCGACGTACGTCTTTCGGAAGAAATCGGGAACCCGTACAGCTCCATCAGGTATCGATAAACAAAGAATCGGTTTCGTTCGTAAAGCTTGCTGTCTCCGGCCCTAAATTTTCCGATTTTTAAACCGAACCGTTTGATTTGGTTGTCCAAGTCCGACGGGAAGGAGGCATATATCCCAAGAAGCCGGTAGTTTCCGCTTCCGCTGCGGGCAATCACATGACCCCGATCCATACCGCAGATGAACTCGAGGGTGTCCTCGTACTGTTCCAGCGAGGTTACGTCCAGGGCTTCCAGCCGGCGGATCAATTCTTCGTGACGAGTCCTCGGCAGTTTGCTCAAAAACAGGTTCAGATTCCTCTGCATGATCGTTTCAAGCGAAGACGAGCCTTCCGGATCATGGAGCAGATCGTACTGGAAAGATTCGTCTTGGTATTCGAGAGGCCTGTCGAACGCCACCATGGAAAATCCGGGCAGTTCTTTGTATTCCAGGATCGCAGGATCGAAGGGAGGTTGAAGCTCCCGAGCTTCAATCAGAGGGTACGTCTGGGAGTAGGGATCAATAAGGCCCACCTTGACTTGGACCTGTTCGATGATCGATTTGAGTGCAAACAGGTCCTGCGCGCTGGCCTTGGCTGGTGCGGATGGTCCTGAAGAATACGGGCCGGTATGTGAATCAGCGGAAAGGTTATCTGAACCCAAATCCGATGCCTTATTCGAAACGTTGACAAACGAGACTAAAAAACTTCAGAATACGCCCGCTGTTATCCGATCTTTCCAAACGTAGTGGATCGCCCCGTCAGATGGAGCGCACTTCTCTTATCCACATCTCACGAATTGTGCCTTCTCCCAGCTTCGCGTTGATGGAAGCTATGGCTCCTCCGAACCTCACCCTACGGGGTCGGGCCAACTCCTTGCTTTGAATGAGCGCGTTTAGCACGGTCCCGCGGAGGAGAGGGAGCTGCTTGGAGACAAGAAGCCCTCTGCCTTTCTCAACCGTGAATTCCACGGTCACAAGCAAATAAGTCGCCTTCGCTGATGGGGAAGGCACGATAAAAGGCTTCAGGCTAATCTTTTCCCTGTCAAGAAGGCTCGCTACCTGAGGAAACTGGCACAAGAAGGGCGTCATCCCGCCCCAATAGAAGTGAATGTAACCCCATGCGCCACCGACGACCACCAGGAACGCCAGGAAAATCAACGTTCCAAGGCGCATTCGCGGCCGTTTCCGCGGGCGTATTTTGTAGTTCAGCCCAGAATGATCGGGATGGACGGAAAGCTGGACGGTGTCTGGATCTTCCAAAGAGTGAAATTATGGCTTTCTGATTTACTGTTTTCTTGTGATTGTTATGTCCGAACCCTCAAAGCGTTCGCCTTCATGGACTTCCCAGTCCAAAACCGCTCGAACCTGCCTTGCCGCCGGTTCGCGCCCTTGTTTTTCGAACCGCAGCGATGTTTCTCTCATTCCTCGGTTTCACTCTCTCCCGGAGGCGGCGCCGGGTGCTGCACAGTCCCATCTCAGGGATGTCCGGGCTCAGGTCGAAACGAGGATCTCGATTCGAAAACTACTTCTTCAGTACTGCGTCAATCTTGCCACTCAACGTATCGGCCGTAAACGGCTTGACTATGTAATTGCTGACACCCGCTTTTACCGCCTCTATCACGTTTTCCTTGTTGGCTTCAGCGGTTACCATCAGAAAGGGAATCACCTTGAGTGATTCGTCCGAACGCACCTCTCGGAGCAGCTCGATACCCGTCATGTTCGGCATGTTCCAGTCACAGATGATCATATCGTATTTTGTGGATTTGAGTTTCCTCAGAGCAACCACACCATCTTCCGCTTCATCGATATGCTGATATCCCAATTGGCGAAGAAGATTTCTGACGATCTTCCTCATTGTCGCAAAATCGTCTACCACCAGAAATCTTTTGTCTGCATCAACCACTTATTTCCTCCTGCAACGTCAAACGAGACACAGGCGAACCTCAAAACGGCAACGTGCGTCAGGCCATTGCGCCCGTGGAGGCCCTGATCTTCTTTCTCAGCACCATCATGCTTTTTGAGTGTATCTGACTGACCCTCGACTCGGTGATGTTCAAAGCTTGCCCCACTTCTTTCATGTTCATTTCTTCGTAGTAATAAAGGGCAAGCACAAGTCTATATTTCTCAGGCAACTCGTCGATGGCCTGCGCCAGAATATTTCTAAGCTCCCCCATCTCAAAATTCTCTGCCGGGCTCTTGCCGGAAGTGTCTTCGAGAGAATCCAACAGTTCTCTGGGCTGCAGTCCGATCCTGTTTCCCACCAGTTCGTTCAGACTCAGCGTCAGGGTGGAATTGATTTGCATCAGAATCTTACGAAACTCGTCGAGATTGACCCCCAACACTTGCGCCATTTCGTCATCGTCCGGCCCGCGACCCAGTTTCGCCTCAAGAGCCGCGTACGTCTCTTCCACTTTCTTGGATAGACTGCGGAGCGCTCTGGGCGTGGGGTCCAGCGCTCTGAGTTCATCGAAGATGGCGCCGCGTATCCGGAATTCCGCATACGCCTCAAACGGAACCCCTTTACTCGGGTCATACTTTTCCACCGCATCGATCAGACCCAGGATGCCCGCGCTGTACAAATCCTCTATTTCTGCATGAGGGGGAAGCCTCATGGCAATACGGTTCGTGATCTTCTTGACCAGACGCACATGCTCTAATATTTTCGCTTCCCGCTCTGAGGGCGTTAGAGAGGATTTACGCGCCGCTTTTTGGTAAGCACTCAAACCCTGCATAGACGTGCGTGTCCACTCATGTTTGCGGCTACGAGTTCTTGGTGAAACCGCGCCGTTTCTGCTTCATGCCCTCAGTGGCATGCCACCGAAGTGCTAACCGGCGCCATTACCTTATCAATACACTTGATGTGAAAGCCCTCCTAATGGAAACGCTCTGCATCCTCGAGAAACCCTTTCCAGAAAACGCGGCCGGTGGCAAGTCCCCTTCTTTTAAAAGAGACCGCCTCGTCCCGAATCTTTGACGCCAGCTGCGTGAACTGTTTGGAGGCTTGAGTCTGTGGGAAACGCTCCAAAACCGCCCGTTGTTCCCGTATGGCTTTGGTTATGTTTGGATCGGATTGGACATAGCCATACAGGTCCAGCGACAGGTTCAGAAAACGCTGAGTGACCATACTCAAACGTTCGAAGACCTGGTAGGCCTCTTGTCGGTTCTTCACTGCGTTAACCAGAATCTTGAATCGTTTTCCGGAGTATTTCAAAGAGCTTACTTTCATCAAAGCATAGGCGTCCGTAATGGACGTCGGCTCCGGAGTCACAACGATCAAGACTTCATGTGCCATAGCATTGAAGTACATGACATTAGAAGATATTCCAGCACCAGTGTCAATTAAAAAAACATCCATCTCGGAGAGGAGCGACTCCAGCTCGGCCGCCAATCCTATCTTCTGATCCGCTGTCAGTTCCGAGAGCTCTTGAATGCCTGAACTGGCCGGAAGTATCTTTACTCCGGAGGGTCCTTCCACCAGAATATCCGCCGCCCGGAACTCTCCGCTCAATACGTGTTGAATGTTATATTTGGGCGCAAGCCCCAGCAGGATGTCAATGTTGCCCAACCCCATGTCGGCGTCCAAGACCAGGACACGCTGGTTCAATTTGCCCAGCGCGCAAGAGAGATTGGCCACCACGTTGGTCTTCCCTACCCCTCCTTTCCCGCTGGTTACGGCTAAAATAAACGGACCCGCGCTTTTTTCATTATTCATTGCGTTTGCCATTCCCCGCAGTTTGCTGGCTTGATCCATGGTATCATTCCCTAAACCGACTTTCTCGTCATAAAAAGGTACCTGAGTATAGACTTTGGAGTTGCGGCTTCCAAGTCGTCCGGAACATTTTGACCGTTGGACACATATGCCAAAGGAATACCGCTTCCGGTCAGATAATTCAACACCGGGCCGAAACACATGCACTCGTCGGCCTTGGTAATCACGAGCGACCGGGGACGCAGTTCGGAGTACCGTTTTACAATATAACGCGCGTCCACTTCATTCGTGTTCGCACCAACAAGAAGCATGGGATGAAGGTCTATGCATCGTTCAAAAGCATACCCGAGATCCCGGATGTGGCATTCTTCCCAAGGGCTACGTCCGGCCGTATCCACGTAGACTCGATCAAACCGCTCCAGGCTCTGAAGAATGGCTGAGAGTTCGTCCCGTTTATGGGCGACATGTAAAGGCACACCCAAGATGTTCGCGTATACTCGAAGCTGTTCCACCGCGGCGATCCGATAGGTGTCCATTGTGACAAACGCAACGCTCTTTTGCTTCTCAAACCGATCTCTGGCCGCCAGTTTGGCCACGGTGGTAGTCTTCCCAACTCCGGTAGGTCCTATCAGCGCCACGAATTTCGGCGTCTCTTTCTCATGGTTGACGAAAGGTACTTGCTTTTCGACCGCCTCCGTCAACCCGGCGGCCGGACTCTCGCCGCTTCTCAAGGTTTCCTGTGCGCTTCTAATCAGTCTGAAGGCGATCTGGGGTTGAACGCCGGATCGTACCATTTGTCTGTAATAAGCGCTCATCTCCGGTCCGATGTCCAGTTCCTCTAACAGGGATTCGATGGGGTCGTTTCGCGAATGGGTCTTGTTCACCACCGGCGGCACGCTCCCGGATTCCGGAGCCGGACTTGTCTTCCGGGCTGCGGACCTCGTATGACGGATCGCTTCCTTGAGCGTGTTCGGGCGCGCCGTATGCCTGTCTATAGCTGCCACGACTTCGACTTTCCGACCACTCAGCAGACCCAGGAGTCCGTGCTCTTTACGGAACGTCCGGCTGGACACGATCAGGGCGTCCGGGCCCAATTCCTGCTTGACCCTCTCAAGAGTCCCGCGCAACGTCTTCCCCTCGTATCGCTTCAGCTGCATGGTTATACCTTTACCGCTCCCAAGGACTGGATTTTCGCTTCCGGCGCAATTTCATTGTGTGACAGTATGGCCAAATTGGGGAAAAAACGTTCAGTCAGCCTTTTCAAATGAGGTCGAACGACCGGAGAGCAGAGCACCACCGGCTGGACGTTCATTCGGCCGAACGTCTCGTTGGACCTGCTGAACTCCGTGATGATCTTCTGTGCAATACTGGGGTCGAGGCTCAAATAGGTTTCCTGCTCCGTCCGGTGGATGGAACTTACGATAATGTCTTCGATCGTCTTGTCTAACGTCATAAGCGGCAGAGAGCGGTCCTCCAACTGGTATTGCTTGGTAATGGTCCTCGCCAACCCCTGGCGCACGTACTCCGTGAGCACATCCGTATTTGAAATCGAATGACCGTAATCAGCCAAGGTTTCCAGGATGGTCAACAGATCTCGGATGGACACGTTTTCTCTGAGCAGGTTTTGGAGTACCTTCTGAACCTGCCCGACGCTGAGTATATTCGGCACCAACTCTTCCACAACTTTCGGATGGGTTTCAGCCAAGTTGTCCAGCAATTTCTGCGTTTCCTGTCGTCCCATGAGTTCATGGGCGTGCTTTCGTATCACCTCCGTCAGGTGCGTAGCCAACACCGTGGCAGGCTCCACCACCGTATATCCCGCCATTTGAGCCCGTTCCTTTTCGGAAGGGCGAATCCATTTGGCAGGGAGGCCGAAAGCGGGCTCTTTGGTCTTGATCCCCTCGATCTCCTCGGAAATCTCTCCCGCCTTCATGGCCAGCAATTGATCCGGTTCAAGTTCCCCGCGTGTTATCTGGTTCCCCTTTATCAACAATGAGTACTCGTTGGGGCCTAACTGAAGATTGTCCCTTATGTGCAGCGGCGGAACGATGAAACCCATCTCCAGAGCAAACTGCCTCCGGATGGATTTGATCTTCTCGAGGAGGCTGCCGTCTTGTTGCACATCGACCAGCGGGATAAGGCCGTAACCCACTTCCAGTTCCATGATGTCCAATGGCAAAAGGGACTCCACCTGCTCGGGAACTCCCTCCTCGGGCAATTGTTTAACACCCTCCACTTCAGCCTTCTCCCCTTTCTTGGACTCGCGATATCCCAGATAGGCCATGCCGCCCATGATGCAGGAGAGCACCAAGAACGGAATTTGGGGAAGTCCTGGGATAAGGGCGAAGAAAAACACGATCGATGCGGCAACGCCTACGGCCCGGGGATTCAAAAAGAGCTGCCGGGCAAGATCCTGTCCCAAATTGGCGTCCGAAGCGGCACGGCTCACATTAATGCCTGCGGCCGTCGAAATAATCAGCGCAGGAACCTGAGATACCAGGCCATCGCCGATGGTAAGCAATGTGTAGGTTTTCGCTGCGTCGGACATGCTCATACCCTGTTGCAGGATTCCGATCAGCAGCCCGCCAACAATGTTGATCACAGTGATGATGATACCCGCGATGGCGTCCCCGCGAACGAATTTGCTCGCACCGTCCATGGAACCATAGAAGTCGGCCTCCCTCGATATTCTCAGGCGCCGGCTTCGGGCTTCCGCTTCATCAATGAGCCCGGCATTGAGATCCGCGTCAATGCTCATCTGTTTTCCGGGCATGGCGTCCAGAGTGAAACGGGCGGCGACTTCTGCGATGCGAGTGGCGCCTTTGGTGATGACCACGAAATTGATCAGAACAAGGATCAGAAACACGACCAGACCCACGACATAGTTGCCGCCAACCACGAAGGAGCCGAAAGCCTGAATGACTTGTCCCGCGGCATCGACACCTTCGTTGCCCCGCAGTAGAATAATTCTGGTGGACGCGATGTTCAGGGAAAGCCGAAACAACGTGGTCACCAGCAGAACGGAAGGAAACGCGGAGAATTCCAGTGGCTGCTGAATGTACATGGAAACCAGCAGAATGATGATGCCCAGTGTGATGTTCAGAGAAAGCAATAAATCGAGGAGCGGGGTAGGGAGCGGAATTATCATAATGAGCAGTACGCCCACCACTCCGAAAGCCAGGAAAAGGTCACTCTGGGACAATGCCTTTTCGACGATCGAACTTCTTTCAGCCATTCCCGGTCCGTCCCTTCCTAAACTAGGCCTTTCTTGCTGATTCGAAATACGTGAGCCAGAATTTCCGCCACCGCTTTGTATAATGCCGTGGGAATTTCTCCACCGATTTCTCCCACCTTATACAAGATTCTCGCCACAGCTCGATTCTCCACGATCGGAACACCGTGGTGTCGGGCTACTTTTCGGATCTGTTCCGCAATGAAACCGGCGCCCTTGGCGGCCACAACCGGAGCCCTCATCCCCTTTTCATATCGAAGCGCTATGGCCAAATGCGTCGGGTTGGTGATCACCACCGCCGCCTTTGGCACCTCTTCCATCATCCTGCGGCGGGCCATTTCCCGTTGGAGTGCTTTGATACGAGACTTGATTTGCGGATCTCCCTCCGTCTGCTTGTATTCGTCTTTGAGCTCCTGCTTGCTCATTTTCAAATCTTGTTCGAATTCCCACCTCTGGTACATGTAGTCAAATATCGCAAGAATAAGTAGCACCCACGCCGTCCGGTGAAAAATGGTGAAACTAGTCTTCATGAGGTAGGCGAGGATAGCCCACGCACCTTCGTCCATCAGTGGAAACGCATGGACGATTTCGGATTTGATCGTCAAGTACACCACCAGACCCACCGCCGAGAGTTTGGCGAGGTTCTTCACCAACTCCACCAGGGACTTCAGAGAGAATATCTTTTTGAATCCCTTAATGGGGTCGAGCCTCGAAAGATCCGCCTTGACGGCGCGGCCCGAGATCATGAATCCCACTTGCGCCACGTTCGCCACTATGGCTCCTGCGAACACGGCCATCATGAGGGGCAATAGAATCTTTGCCATGCTTACGACTACGGATACCAGCAGCTCCGTTGCAGAAATTACCGTCATCTCCGGTTTGATAAAACTGGAGAACAGCCTGCTCCACAGCTTCGCCGTTTCTGAAAACGTGTACTGCCCGACCAGAAAGAAGAACAACAGGCTCGTCAGCAGAACGACTACTCCACCCAACTCCCGGCCTTTGGCCACTTGCCCTTCTTCGCGGGCTTTCTGGCGTCGCCGTGCGGTCGGTTGTTCACTCTTTTCCTGATCGCCTTTGGCAGGCATCCGATCTTCCCTATTTACATTGCTCTCAAAAGACCGTGGATCTGGCCGCCACTATCGAAGAACACCTTTCGCAACAGGATTCCGAAGAACGTTGCACTCAACCCTATGGCTAAAAGACCCACCCCGATCTTTAATGGGAATCCCAGGATAAACACGTTCATCTGGGGAACGGTCCGCGCCAACAGCGCCAACCCCATGTCCACGAAAAAACTCACGGCAAGTACCGGTACAGCGATCTTCATGGCCAACAGAAACATCTGACCGGACAGGTGAATAATTTGTGACAGCAGCGACCCGGAGAAGTCCAAACCTCCGAAAGGGATGAATTGGAAGCTTTCCGCCATAGCCCGTATGACCATGTGGTGCGCGTCGAAGGAGAAAAAGAACAAAATGGCCATGAAATCGTAGAATTGGGTGATCACCGAACTTTGAGAACTTGTAAACGGATCGATAATAGCCACGATACCCAGACCCATTTGGAAGCCAACGATCTGCCCGGCCAAACGAACGGCCCCGAAGATGAAATCAACCGCCATCCCCAGAATCATTCCCACCAGAATCTCTTTGACCAGATAGACCACCATCGGAAGAGGCGATCGAACCTCCCACTCCCCGGCATCCACAGCCGGGAACAACACCACGCTCAAAATCAGTGCGAAACCGATTCTGAAGAGATTGGGGAGAGAGCGATTATCGAAAATGGGAGCAACGAAGAAAATGGCCGCCACGCGCGCCAAAATGAGCAGGATCTTCTGTGCGTCCGCCGCAGGTATCAATAGAAAGTCCATGATCATCTCACGTACATGGGAAACCCTTGAAGTATTTTTCTAGTGAAATCCAAGAGTGTTTCCATCATCCATGGTGCAAAAAACAGCAGCGCCAACATCACCACCACGATTTTCGGAACGAACGTCAGTGTCATTTCCTGTATCTGCGTAACCGACTGAAAAATACTTATGATAAGACCGACGGCCAAGCCGAGCCCTAACATCGGCGCGGAAACCAAAAGCACGACCTTAATCGTCTCACTCGCAAATCCGACAATAAACTCCGGGGTCATGATATCGCCACCTTTACATAAAGCTTTTCACCAAAGAACCCACCAACAGATTCCAGCCGTCCACCAGTACGAACAAAAGTAGCTTGAACGGCAACGAGATCATGACAGGCGGCAGCATCATCATTCCCATGCTCAACAGAACGGAAGCCACAACCATGTCCAACACCAGAAAAGGAATATAGATAAGAAACCCG
>JACQYL010000020.1 GCA_016208165.1 Deltaproteobacteria bacterium | reverse complement strand
GCACCCAACTTGTCTAGTTGGAAAGTAACATGATCCGAAGAATAATCATGCTTGTTCGAAATTATAAGTATCTGAGGACGAACAGATTTACTACTCACCCTTTAAATCCTCACCGGTCTCAATGTCTTCTTTTTTCGTTCCAGGAGTAGGCCTATTAGGGTGTTTTGATTTTACTAGAGGCTCATTTGTCTCTTCCCAGATCCAAAATCCCCTATCATTTTGATATCTGCAGTTTTCGAGAGCGTTTAGCTTTCTTGCCATATTATAGACGAAGGCTTTTCTTACTAAGATGTGATCATCATGCATGGTCACCCTCCATGTAAGGCGATTTCTGTCAAGAACGCAAAATAGGTTTACTCAAGATTGATGAATTCGTAAGAATCTTTTTTGATCAATGTGGCACCTAAGAAAATCAATACGTTAGGGACGCAAAAACTGGCCTTTTCGGGGTTTTTACGAGACCATCAAGATTCGGTTTCCCCGCAAGCAATCAGCCTCCCCTCCTCCCATCCCACCTTCACCAGTTCGATCCGGTTCAAGTCGCTGATGCCCATGTGGTGCCGGGTGTCGGCCAGGGCCACATGTTTGGGAATGGTCGGGAAAGCCAACTCCTTGCCGAAATGCTCCCTTCGCTTTTGCCGGATGAGTTCCAGGCCCACCGCATCCACGGCCACGGGATCCGTCCCAACGATGATGCCATTGTATTTCCACACGTACCGCTGGTCGTAATGGTGCGGTCCCCGGCCGTGAAAAAGCGGGCCGAGGGCGCTCAGGATGTGCAATCGCAGTTTGCCCTTGACCATGGGCAGGTTGCACACAAGGCCCACGTTGATGATCGCCGTGCACTGCTTGAAAACGGGATTCGTCAGCACGCCCCGGTCATCGATGCTGATGTGGTCTTTCTTAACTCCCACATCCAGCAAGCGTCGCTCGATGGCTGCTTCGAGTTCCGGGGGCGTGGGCATGTAGGACCAGCCGTTGCTCTTTACGCCCACAATATCCTCGGGCCGTATCAATGCGGCAAAAGCTTCCGCCGGATTCGCTTTTTGCGTCACAGCCGTCATCGCGTCATCGAGCATGCGCTGCACAATGCCGCCGTCGATTCGGCCATTCTCATCGAACACGTCCTTATCCCGCACCAGCACAACCCGAGTGGTGGTCTCCGCCTGCACGCGCAGCGGCAAGGCGGCCCCTAAAGCGGCAAAAGCCGTTCCGCGCATGAAATCTCTTCTGGTGATCGTCCATTCCATTGCAGTTCCTTACGGGGGGGAAACGTTTTCCCCCCGAGGCCCCCCTTTCTAAACTTATCGAGACCATAGGGGCGTACTGCAATACGCCCCTACTTTTTCCCCGTATTTATCGGCATCGACACGAGCCTTTGCCCCAAAGACTCGCTGGTTGCATCCAGCACAACGATCAACAGAGTTCCTTCTATTCTCACAAAAACCCACGCCCCGTTCTCCATCCGGGCCTTCCCCTTGTTCCGGGCTTCCGGCACGTACGATGAAACGAAGTCATCGAGCGCCTCTCGCGCCGCCTCCGCTCCGGCGTACCGCACCAGCAACAACTGCGCCGCCCGGTAGCCGTCCGCGTATTTCGCCAGTACGCAGTCCGTATCTTTGCCGAGATGAAGGATGTTCCGGTTCGATAAAAAATACTGCCGGTCCAGGATGGCGGCGGTGTGGAAAAACCGTATGGAATCCCTCTGCAGTCCTCGTTCCGGCAGCAGCGACACCAGGCGAGGCTTTGAACCTTCCTTGCCGATGGCTTTGGCCGTTTCCTCGGCCAGTCGGATCATGACATCCCGGACCCGGCTTTCCTCCCCGGTGGTGGTCAGCGAAACGAAAAAACGGTCCTTCCAGAAGCGCAGCAGGCCCCCGCCGTATTCCGATCCCTGACCGATGCCGATGTCCTCGTCCTGCCGCTCCGAACTGAACACGCCGAATGCATCCTCGGAACGCCCCATGTCGTAGATCTCGAGGGAGATCTCCCGCTTTTCCGGTCCCATATAGCGCCGCACCCACGCTTCCCTGAACCCGTAACTCAGATACAGCTCCGCGCCGCCGTTGATGAGCGCAAACAGTGTCTCGGAATTGTAGGTCTCGTCTTCTCCCTGCGCTTTCCAACCCTGAATTTCGCCTGGAATAGACTCCTGAAATCCCGCCATGCCGTCTCCCACGCATGCGATAAAAACGAACACCAGACCAATCATGGATGTTGTTCTCATGGCGAATTCTGATGTCTCCCTCCGGTCGCTTGCCAAGGCTACGGCAAGGGCCACGCCTATTGCGGCCGACGTCTTCCCGGCGACCCGTATCCCGAACATAATCATAGTAACATAACCCGGCGTCGGCGTCTTCATTAACCTCGGTCGAGCGATTCCAACTTCAAAGATGGCATGGAAACATAAAGATTTTCGGAATTTTTTTCGGGCAGGCATGGGAGCCTGCCCCTACCGTATTAAAAAGGGGTGGCCCAGGGTTAGAGTCTCACGCCCCGAAATCCATTTCTGCCCCAGCCTCTCCGCCGGAAGCGGTGAGGCCTGCGATCGCCTCCCAACTCCCCACGGGATCCAGGCATTTCGAGGCGTAATCCGCGTTCAGCAGTTCCTCATCGAGCATGCGATCGTACTTCTCCTGCCGCTTATTCGGCGCCAGCGCGGCCAGAGCGTTGGCGTCGGGCGGACCCGCCTCCGCCAATCGCTTCAGGCAGTTCCACACGTCCTTTTCCGTACTTCCGTGTACGGTGAGGACCAGGCCCTCCTTGGCCACCTCGAGGCCCAAGGATTGAAGCTGAACCAGGATGGTGTTCAGCACCCGGTCCCCCGTCCAGAAAAACAGCGTCGTGTTGTCGCCGTTCGCAAGTATTCGCCGGGAATCCAGCTTCAGCCGATGGAAGGCCAAGCGGGCCTCTTCGAGCATGTTCCGGGCATTTCCGTTCAGATAGGCCGGAACGGAGTAAGAGGCGTATATACCGTACATTTCGCTGCGCACGCGGTCATGAACCAGGGCCCCGGCCCCTCCGGCGAACAAGGGGGGCCGCCCTGCCGGCGCCGGGGACACCACCACCACTTTCTGCCGATCATCCACCGAATGTATCTTCCACCGGAGGCCGGCAAAGATGAGAAAACCGCCGGGCACCAGCGCAAAGGACACCGGCAGACTTCCCAGCTTCTTTCCATCGCACTCCACGCGATACTCATCGGAAGCCGTAAAGGCCGCAAAGAACGTATAATGCCCTACAATAGGCTCCCCCACCTCACCCAGCAACAACGTTCCATCCGCCGCCTGCTCGATTACCCGAAGGTCTCCCAGACAACGAAGAAGACGCCCGAACATGGATGGGTCCACCCCCGAAAAAGGGCCGTCTCCACACAGCGTGCGCCAGGCTTTCAACGGCGGGACGCCCCCGTACTGAGCGACCATGGACAAGATCTGCTGAATCAACGTCGAAAGGTGCAGGGCCTCGATGGACGGGGGTTCGTACCAACCTTCCAGCATCAGATCCACCATGGCGACGGTCTGCACCAATTGTGTACGAAGTTGATCGATCACGTGGCTCTTTGAAGTGAGTTCGGCCTCCCGGATGTAAAGGCGGAGAATGGCGGGATCGCCCTCGTTTCTGCCCGAACGACCGAGGCGCTGGCGCATGGCGGCGACCGACGGCGGGGCTCCGATCTGCGCCACGCTGACCACGCTGCCGACGTCGATGCCCATTTCCAACGTGCTCGTACAGACCACGCTGGTGGGCCGCCCGCGTTTCTTCAGCACATCCTCGACCTCTTCCCGAAGTTCCTTCGAAAGACTGCCGTGGTGGGGCCGGAATTCGTTGGGTAAACCTTTCCTCTCGCCGGTCCGCCTCAACAGATCCGAAAAGATTTCCACGTCCGCGCGTTGGTTGGTGAAAATCAGATTGTCACTGCCGCGAAGGGTCCGGAACAGGTGCGCGGCTATTTCCGAGACGCCGGTGTCGGTCGGATCTTCGCCGCGGCCAATCCTTCCAGGACGAAGTTCGTTCTCTGCTTGTTTCCCTCCATGCATCGGGGAACCGCCAAGATACCCTCGAACCTGAAGCTTGATCTCCTGACGGCCGTCCCGGGACGCGATGATGCGCACGGCCTCGCCCCTTCCCGGACGCAGGAAATCCGCCGCCCGTTTCATGTCTCCGAACGTGGCGCTCAGCGCGATTCTGGGCCGGGTCCCACCGATCGCCGTTTCAACGCGGTGCAGCAACGACTGTACTTGCCGGCCGCGTTCGGAGCCTATGAAGGCGTGCAACTCGTCCACCACGAGATAGGCCAATCCGGAAAAAAGGCGGCGAGCGCCGGAGCCGTGAAGCACGAAAACGGCTTCCAAAGACTCGGGAGTGATCAGCAGGATGCCCGAAGGTTGTTGGATCAGGGCCCGCTTCCGGTTCGCCCCGACGTCGCCATGCCATCGATGCACGGGGATATCGAGATGCCCGCAGAACCGATTCAACCGTTCATACTGATCGTTGATCAATGCTTTGAGCGGGCTTATGCAAATCACACGCAGGCCGCGCGTCTCCGCTTCGGAAACCAGCCGGCTGGATATCGGGAGAAAGACGGCCTCCGTCTTGCCCCCGGCCGTAGCCGCTGAGATCAATACATCCTCGCGGCCTTCGATGATGGGTTCGATAGCCGCTTCCTGAACTCCCCGCAGCTCCGTCCACCCCTGCCGCCAAATCCAGCGCCGAACGTCCGGATGCAGAAGTCCGAAGGCCGAAGATCTTCTTCCCCCTCCCCCGCTGTCAGAGTCTGAAGGTCGCAAGCTCATCGTCTTCCTTTGGCGCTTCCTCCGGTTCGTTCGTTCCGTCCGCCGGTCCGGGATCGGGATGAATCTCCAGCCGGCCCAACAATTCCCGCCAGGAAACCCCGGGATTCTGATCCAGGATAAACAACAGGTCCAGAAAGAACTTTATCGTGGCGCGCGGAGTGCGGAAATAGGCCTCCCCCAGGCGGCGATTGCAGTGTTCCATGTAGGCATACAGAGCCTCGTCCGGCAACCGGCATTTCGTCTCGTCGCCGGCGGCGTACACAACGCGTAATTTGGACAAGAGCAGGAAAATCTCTTCCTGGGTGAGAGAAGCCAGGTTCAATACCGGCCCGCTGAAATCCACCAGCCCCTCTCGTACAAACCCCGTCTGCGCCAGCCGCGACCGTAAGGCCTCGAAACTGTGAAGTCCGCGTCTCGTATCCAAAAGAAGATCCGGAGTGCCCCCCATCAAAAAACCCAATCCCACACTGATTCCCTGAAGACTGTCGTTGAAAATGCGAAGGACCTGCTCGTAATTGCTGTTTCTGGATCCGGAATGGTTTATTTTGTACAGATTCACCATTTCGTCCAGGGTGATCAGGAGCCCCCGGTAGCCGGCCAGACGCACGAAAAGAGCCATCAATTTGAGATAGTCGTAGAAACCCGCGTCATCAATGATGGTGCGCACCCCCAAAGCGGTGCGGGCATCGCTCCTGGCGTTGAATTCCCCTCGCAACCACCGCACCGCGTCGCTTTTGATCCGGTCGTTTCCCGTGTCGTGACCTTTCCAATAGGCGGACACCACCTGGGCGAAATCATATCCTCCCACCATCTCGCCCAATTTTTCCAGGCGCTCCTGAATGACTGCGTCCGGCCTTCTTCCTTCGGTTCGCGCCTGACCCAGAGCCGAGGATACGAACCGTTCCACCACGGCGGAAAGCGCGCCCCCTTCCGGCTTACTGCGACTCGATAGGTTCCGCATCAGTTCGGCGTACAGGGCCCGGGCCCGCCCCCCCGAACATTGCAGGCGACGGTCGGGAGTCAGGTCCGCATGAGCCGTAACGAGTTGCTTTTCCAGTGCTACGGACCGGACAAGGTTCAGAAAGAACGTTTTGCCCGCACCATAATCGCCGATGATAAAACGGATGGCCGATCCACCGTCGGCAATCCGCTCGATGTCGCATAGAAGGGCCTCGACCTCGCCGGCGCGTCCCACCTGTATGTGCTGAAGTCCTCTGCGGGGTACCAGCCCGGCCCGAAGCGACTGTAAAACGACGTCCCGGTCTCTGGGTCGAATCTGACGGGCGCTATTCATGTAAACATCTCCTCGAGTACGGTTCGATCGAGCCGGATCGGGTCCTCATCCCCGCACAAGGCTTCGCCCACGCTGTCCCAGGCGGCCTCGTTGAGGATTTCAAGGGCTCCTTCCGGGAGCAGGCCCCATCGGGCGGCCAGATCCTCGAATTCCTCACGGGGCCATGACTCCTTATCGGCAAGCGCTTTCAGAAGGGCCGAATGGGCGAGGTCCAATCCGGCGACGAGTTGTTCCTGTGATGCGACCGGCGTGACGACATCTTCTTCCTCGCAAAACACATCGGCAAGCAAAGCCGAAACCTTGGCCGTATCCTCCCTGATCATGCGCAACCGATGCATGTCCAGGAGGATGCCGTTCGTCTCTTCTCTTTGCACGGCAGGAATCTCGGCTGTTCGAAGGTCCGCCATCCCCTCGCAGGGAACGATGGGATGCGCCGGCGCATCGGTTCGAATTCGGAACTTACCGGGGTCGAGCCCCAACACATGGTAGATCCGGGTCAGTACGCAAACCTCGCTCGGACGAACCCCTCCGTCACTCGACGCCAGGGAGTCTAGAGCCCGCCCGATCCTCAGGCGGTCGGGCTCCGGAAGGGTTTCCACGCGCTTGCTTATTCTCCCGAAAACCGACGGATCATCCAGCAACCACTTATAATGAGCCCACAGACGAATCTCTTCACCGGAGGTCAATCCCAGAGACCGGCTGAGAAAACCCTCGAGGGAACGCATGTCATCCTCCGAAGCCCCTCCGGCCGGGCCGAAAGCCAAGACCGCCAGATGTAGCAGCATCCGGGCGGACAGATACTCTTCGGATGGAGCATGGGAGCCGTTATCCCCTACCCTGAAAAGCATGACTCTCCCTTTGGCTCGCAGGCAGGGCCCCGCGAAACGGGGATCCGGTTCCAGGCCCAGACGCCATTTCTCGAGTAGTTGAACTAGAAGCACATGTTCCCTTTTGAGCATTCGATCAGCCTGCCGGACAGGCCAACGCCGGACGAATTCCCTCGCATCCGCGGCTATGAGGTCCTTTCCACCAAGCTGTTCATCGAGCCAACCTCTGAATTCGGAGGATTCCTCCATGTCCGCTCGGGAAAGCAGGGGCGTCGGCAACAGAGCCAGCGCCGGAAGACCGCCCCCGGCATCCGGTTCCCTCCCCAGCAAACGGCTGTAGCCGTCCAGTTCTTCCTGGCAGCTCGTCACGAGTTCCGCGAGTGGTCGAATCGGCGCCTTCGCCGTACTTACGTCACAGAACGGCGTGGATGCGGCGACCTCCCGTCCAAACGACGCACTGGCGGGTTTATACGTGAGCGTCAGGGGAGGTCCGGTGGATTCAAGCATCATCCCCTCGCCGAATCGCTCCTCATATCGGATCTTGAAAAGAGCCCGGAATTCTCCTTCGCACCGCTTGGCGGGAGTTCGCAGTTTCGTTTCCTGATGGGACAGGACCCAGGTCAGGGCCCACTCCGCGGGAACCGGAATACGTTCGGCCGCCATCCGGGCAAGACCGAACTTCAGTCTTGCGGGCATTTCCCGGAAAGTTTGCATCGAAGGAGGTTGCCGGGCTACGGGCTTCTCACCGGCAGCGGAAGACAGATCCAAATAATCCAGAAAAGAGGATGCGTAACGGCGAAACGCATGGTGGTTGCCATAGATACTCAAAAGCCGTTCGACTTCCTTTCCGAGCGCCTCCCTTTCGCCCCCAGCGTGTTCCGACTTCCCCGCGTCCGCCAGGCATCGCCTTTCGACGCCGTAGAAAAACAGAAAGACATAACCGATTCCTATATACGGATCCTTGCGTCCCCGGGCGAGCCACCCGAGATACGTGGCGCGCGCATGCGGAGGAATACGACTGTAGGAGGGCCAATAGCCGAACGACGATCCTTCCGGATCGGAAACACGATCGTCAACCGGTAAAGCCGGATTGATCAGAGCAGGTTCGATCATATGTCCGTTCAGGGAGGTCAACCGCTCGCCCACATAGATCATTCCGCCGGGAATGGAGTAGCCTTGGACGGTCACCTCGCGGCCGGGAGACATCCAACACTCCTCGGAAATCCCGGGCTCGGGCGGAATCCGGTAGGTGTCGCCGCCCGAGCCGGCGCTCACCCGGATAAGGATATCGTCGTCCGGTTCGGGTCCGGCCGGCGTCTTTTCTTTCCGACCGATGAATCCATTTCGAAGCGCCTTGACGATCAGCCAGGCCAAAAACGCCCAGGCGGCCAGCACCAGCAAACCTGTCATGTCACGCCTCCCGGATTAAGCCGCTTCTCTGTTGCTTTCGCGCCCTTTCCCCAAGGGCAGTTTTTGCACCTGATCCACCGTAAGGCTCGCCACTCCGAAATCGCTTTCCACGCGGCCGGACAGGAGCACGGCCCGGCTTCTATCCACATGCCGGCAGTAGCGCCGGAACGCTTCCGGAAAGAACACGCTTTCAAACAACGTGTGTTCGTCTTCAAAGGAAACGAACTCCATGGGTTCGCCGGCCCTGGTGAGCACTTCCTTGCGCGTGATGGGCCATCCCAGCACCCGTACGTTCCGGCCCACGTAGCGGTCAAGCTGAGCGGCCGGGATCACGTCTTTGGGCAAACAACGGGCGTCGTACAACCGTATGGGATGCACGGACAGCACGAACCCCAGGGTTTCCATTTCGTGGTCGAGTTTTTGCCGGAAGGACAGATCCGGAAGGTTCGGCGCCGAATCCTCCAAACGAGAAGTCGTCGCCTCCAGCAGGCGCTGTCCGTGGGACCGGTGTCTCCGCAGAGCCGCCTCCAATGTCCAGAGGAGTTGGGGACGATTGAGGGATCCCGCCAGGGCGCCCAGGGCTCCGCTTCTAACGAGAACGGCCGCGTCCGAGGGATGCAAGCGTACGCGCCGTAACAGATCTTCGATGGATTGGAATCGTCCGTTCCGGGACCGTTCTTCAAGAACGGCTTCCAGGGTGTCCCGCCGGATCTGTTCCAGTTGCCGGAACCCCATGCGGATGCAGGCGCCCTGTCCCCGATAGCTCCAGTCGCTTTTATTGATGTCCGGCCCCAGTACATCGAGACCCATGCGCCGCGCCTCGGAAACGTAGGCAAAAGTGGTATAGTAACCGCCGCCGTTGCTGATGACGGCGGCCATGAATTCGGCCGGATAGTGGGCTTTCAAAAAGGCGGACTTGAAGCTCACCAGGGCGTAAGACGCGGAATGGGGCTTGCAAAAGGAATAGCCGGCAAAGGACGTGAACATGTCCCACGCCTCGTCCGCGATCTCGCGGGACACTTGCCGGCGTGCGCACCCTTCGTAGAATCGCTGCCTGTAGTGTTCGAGTTTCTTGGCGCTTTTCTTGCTGAGAACCTTGCGGAGGCCGTCCGCTTCGGACCAATCGAATCCGGCCAGGGCCATGGCCGCCAGCACCACGTGTTCCTGGTACACCATGATGCCGTAGGTTTCCGAAAGCACGTCCTCGAGGCACGGATGCAACGGAAGGTAAGGCGCACCGTGCAGACGCCGGATGTATTCCCGGATATACCGGTTGGCCGCCGGACGGATGATGGATGAATGGATGACCAGATGCTCGAAGTCCCCCCGGCGGGTTTTGAGCTGCAACTGCCGCATGGCGGGCGATTCCACATAGAACACGCCCATGGAGTCGCCCCGGCCGAGCAGATCCAGCGTGTCCGGATCGTCCAGAGGATCCAGGTCGGCGTATTCCAGGCGGCGTCCCGTATTCCGCTCGACAGCCGCCAGGGCGTCGCGTATCACGGCCAAAGACCGGTTACCCAAGAGATCGATCTTTACCAGCCCTCCCTGTTCCGACTGGTCCTTTTCCCACTGGACGACCCGGACACCCTTAGGGCTCCGCTGCACGGGCACATACCGCGAAACCCGGTCCGGCGCCAGAATCACGCCTCCACAATGGGTTCCCAGGTGACGGGGAACCGCTTCCAGACGGGCGGCCCATCGAAGGATTTCCGGCCAGGGCTCGTCCATGGGAACACCCCGGAACCTGGGATGGGAGCGGACGCGCTCCTGAACGTGGTCGGGATGCGTCCAAAAACTCATGCGACGGGTGACTTCCTTGATTTCAGCCGCCGGCATTCCATACAGTTTGGCCACTTCCCGAATGGCGGCCCGGGCCCCGAATCCGATGTGATTGGACACCATGGCCATGCGTTCCGGGCCGTAGTGCCGGCTGAGTTCATCGAGCAGATCGTCACGCTCGTCCCATGGAAAATCCACGTCTATATCCGGATAGTCTTTGCGTTTGGGATTTAAAAAGCGACTGAACACCAGCCGATGCCGGATAGGATCCACGTGGGTGATGCCCAGGAGGTAGCTCACCAGACTGGCGGCGGCGCTGCCCCGGCCACAGTGAATCGGCCGCCGCCGCACCACGTCTTCCACCACCAGAAAGTAGTCCACGTATCCTTTGGCTCGTATAAGGTCCAGCTCTTCTTCCAGGCGGGCTTCAATGGTTGCGTTGGTGCGGCCGTATCGCCATTCGATCCCTTTGCGGCACCCTTCGAGGAGCAGGACGAAATGATCTTCTTTCCGGTCCTGATAGTGGGGAAACACCGGCCGGAACTCGTACCAGTCCGTACGGCACTTCCGGGCCAGCTCCATGGTGTTCGTTAAGGCTTCAGGGCAATGGGGAAAATGACCCGCCATGGTTTCGGGCGGTTTCAGCCAACGGTCCGGAGACACCGTTTCCTCCTCGGGAAGCGTGCTGAACGTCCGGTTGAGGTCAATGGCCCGAACCAGCCGGTGCAGCGGGTGATCATCGGAATCCGCAAAATACACGGCATTGGCGGCCAGGGGAGGTATGTTCAGTTCGCGGGCCACACTCAACGCCCGGCGGGCGAAAGCCCCCGGAACCACTTCCACAAAGCATTCCGCGCGCGTACGCAGCGCCCCGAGCAGTTCCGGATCCGAACTCAGCACAGCGAGGTCTTCGGCGCATCGAGGCAATTCACGGGCCAGACGTACGTCCGTCTCGAGGTGCCGGCGGGTCAACAGGCGGCTCAGCAGTTCGTATCCCCGGCCCGTCTTGGCCAGCACCACGGCGGATTCGGCGTCGGTTTCAAACGTCGCTCCCACCAATGGATGAATGTGGTGCTCCCGGGCCGCCTCCAGAAAATTCACCAGCCCGTAAAAACCGTTGGTGTCCGTGAGGGCCAGCGTATCCATGCCCCTCTTCGCAGCGGCCCGGCACAATTCGTCCACGGAACTCACGCCCCGCATGAACGAATAATGGGAGTGCACGTGCAGATGTACGAAAGACGCTTTTATCGCAATCACTCACAGGGGAAAGCTTTTGAAATCCGCCTCCGGCGGATCCCCCGCGCCCCCTTTTCAAGACTTTTTAGGCCGCGCCACCCCTCGACCGGTTCGACAGGCTCACGGCTTTCACCAAGCTCAGGGCAGGCTCCCGCGGGAGGCGCCCACGGGACCATCGCCGCATGATGGTGGTTCCTGAGCCATTCTCCGGAGACCCCACCCCGTTTCCGCAGACCCTGTCCGTCCCCAATATCGAGCCGTCAAAATCGAAACGTGATTTCCAGATTCCGGGGAGAAGAGTCCGTACCCTCGGCCTTTTCCGGATCCGATGCAAAAGCCCGTCCCCAAAACACGGCGTTTCGGCCGAAACGCCGGCGGGCCTCGTCGAGGGCCCCCTGAAGATCCCCGTCCCGTCCGTCTTCCGGTTCTTCCCAGGAAAACAGGGACCTCTGCCGCAACGGCATGGTGAAACGGGAAAGCTCGAGCGCCATTCGGCTGAAAGCCACCCTGCGTTCCATGAGCTGATGCAGCGCGGGCCGCATTACGGAAAACAGACGCCGGTCCACATGCGCCACGACCGGCGAAAGCTTCCGACGGACCTGAGCCGTAACTCCGTCCGCATACCGGGCCTCGATCATCGCCCGTCCCGGATACCGGTTGTGGCGGCGAAGGGCCCATCCGGCTTCTTCCACCTGTTGAAACAAAAAAGACTCGAGCCGCTCCCGGTCCATCTCCCTCCGGTCCAGATTCCGTACCAGAGACAGTCTGGGGGTCTCCTGAAACGGCACCACCGGCGTGGGATCGAAGCCCCGGGCCAACCGGGCGAGACGATTTCCCATGGAACCGAAAACCACGGAAAGATCCCCCGGCGATATGCCGGCCAGTTGACCCACCTGCTGAATATTGAAATCCGCCAGACGCAGGGCCGTTTTGAACCCCACTCCGGGAAGCAACGTTACCGGCAGAGGGTTCAGAAACGTTGTCTCTCCGCCGGGAAACACATGACACAGGTCGCCCAAAGTAACCGAGTTGGCCGCCACCTGGCTGATCAGTTTGTTCCCTCCAAGACCCACCCTCCCTTGCAACCGCATATCCTCCGCCAACCGTTCTTCCACGCGGCAGGCCATATCCGAAGGCGCACCCCAGAGCCGTCCGGTGCCCGTCAGATCGATAAAGTAGCGGCCCGGCAGGGTTCCCTCCACCCGGGGCGAAAACCGGATCAAATCCTGCACGATGCGCCGGTGCTGCTGCTTATAAAACAACAGGTCCGGCGGAACCACCTCGAGCCGGCGGCACAACCGCCGGGCCCGGACCAGAGGCATGCCTTCCTGCACGCCTTCGCTGCGGGACATGGCGTTGACACCCTGGATGATGCTTCGGGCGCCGGGTTCCGCCAGGGCCAGAGGCCGCCGGTTCAACTCCGGCCGGCGAAGCTGCTCGAGGGCCGCACAGAAGTCGGGAACGTCCAGATGGACAATATGTCGAATGATTTCAGCCATAGGCGCCATACGGGGAAAAATCGCGCTTCCCCCACCGTCGGAAGCATTCCATTTAATCTTTTAATATTGATACTATTGAAAGATTTAATGAATGATCCGGGTTAATCGTTCCGGAGACGACGCGGCCGATAGTGCCGCAGCAGTCCAACTACAACCCCCACGATTTCCACTTCGGCCGCCGGAGCGCGAATCGGTTCCATCCGGCTGTTCGCCGGTCTCAGTTCGATTTCGTTATCGTGCTGGTAAAGTTTCTTGACGGTGGCTTCGCCGCGCACCAGAGCCACCACGGTCTGTCCGTTTTCCGCCCGCGCCTGCCGGCTGACGATAAGGAGATCCCCCTCCCGGATTCCCTCTTCGATCATGGATTCACCCTGAACCCGGAGCGCGAAGTTGCTGCCGCTTCCGAGAAGACTTTCCGGGACCTCGATGGATTCCGGTTCTTCCATGGGTTCGATGGGCGTTCCGGCAGCCACAATCCCCAGAAAAGGAATGGAAACGGCGCCGGTGCGCACCCGCAGAAGTTCCAGGGCCCGTTTTCGATTTTTCAAGGGGCTCCGGATCATTCCCCGTTCTTCCAGCTGCTTCAAATGCTTGTAAACGGCGTTCAGGGACCGGAATCCCAGACGTCGCCGGATTTCATCGTAGCTGGGCGCATACCCGTTCTGTTGCATGTAGTGTTGTAAAAACTCGTACACGCGCATTTGCGCCGGAGTGAGGTTCACGTTGTTTCCTTCCGCATGAAGCCGCCTCCGGCCGGAATCCGGGTGAGTATCCGGCCGGAAACAGCGAGTGTATGTTTATATTAAGTGAATAAAAGGTGAAAGTCAAGAACATCGTCCCTTCCATCCGGAGAACCGGAAACGGGCGACACGCGCACCCCGGCATGTTTTGTCTCTGTGGGATGCCCCATGCATAAAAGGGCGGGATATTAAGCAGGATATGAACAGAATATGAAAAAGGCGCCGCTTCACAATGGTAAACCGAGACGGAGCGCCTTTGAAACCCACCCCTACGGCCGGAAAGGAGTCGGAAAACGGCGTAATCCACCGGTCGCCGCACGCAGGCCGCAGGAGTCCACACTGAGAGGTCCGGATCTTTCCGGCCGGAACCCGTCTAGATATTGACGGCCGGATCGTGGAAGCTGTTCATTTCCGCGCGTTGTTCATGCAGCAGGCGCTGCTTCAGGTTGGAAAGCTTTGCGGAAAGGCTCACCTTGTAGAGGTGAGGGTTGGTCATTCGTTTGTAGGTGATGTGCATCCGCTCGAGATCGTGTTTCATCCGCTGCTGGATTTCCGCCAGACTCGGCAGCTTGCACACCAGTTCGCCGTTCTTGATGATGGTTTCATGCATGGGCTCGAAGTCGCTCCCCGCGGGAAGCGACATCCGCTTCCACGGAAACTGGGGATGGAAGGCCGTTCGGGATTCACCCGCGCGCATGTCTTCGTCGGACAACGTCAAAAGATCCAACTGCATGTCGCCGTTTTCATAAAAGCGATACAGCTTCTTGTATCCGGGATCGGTCGTCTTGTCCGGGTTGTCGGAAATCTTGATCTTGGGCTCCATGCGGCCGTCCACCTCTATGGCCGCCATCTTGTAAACGCCTCCCAGAGCGCTCCAGCCGCGGGAGGTCACTAGGTGGGTTCCCACCCCATAGATCAGACGCCGGATGATCCGCTCGCCGTCGATCCCTTTGAGGCGCGCCATGGACCGGATATCGGCATGAACCTGGCTGATGACTTCTTCGTCCAGATTGTTGCTGATAATGATCTTAGCGTCCTCGAGCCCCGCTTCGTCCAGCTCGATGGAGGCTTCCGTGGCGAGGTAAGCCAGATCCCCGCTGTCCAGGCGAATCCCGAGAAACTTGAAATTCCTCCGCTCGAGTTCCTTGCCCACAATGACGGCGTTGGGCAAACCGCTGGCCAGCGTATTGTAAGTGTCCACCAGAAGCAGGCATGCACGAGGATAGATTTCCGCATACGTACGAAATGCTTCAATCTCTTTCTCGAAACTCATGACCCAGCTATGAGCCATGGTCCCCTTTACGGGGATGCCGAATTTCATTCCGGCCAGCACGTTGGACGTGGCGCTGCATCCCCCTATGTACGCGGCTCGTGTGGCGGAAACGGCCCCATCGGGACCATGAGCGCGACGAGTACCGAACTCGATGACATTGCCGTGTTCAGCCGCCCGATAGACCCTTGATGCTTTTGTGGCGATGAGGGTCTGGAAATTGATGAAATTCAACAGAGCCGTTTCCACGAACTGCGCTTCGGCGATAGGCGCCTTGACCACGACCATGGGAGTTTTGGGAAAAACGGGCCTGCCTTCCGGAACCGCGTAGACGTCGCCCGTAAAGCGGAATCCCTTCAGGTAATCCAGAAAATCATCCGGAAACAGATCAAGTTTCCACAGATAATCGATTTCTTCCTTACCGAAATGTATGTTCAGAACGTATTGGACCGCCTGCTCGAGACCGGCCGCCAGACAGAATGTACTATTAAAGGGGGGATGACGGAAGAATAGATCAAACACGGCCTTTTGCTCGGTTTTCCCCTGAGCGAAGTAGCCCCCGAGCATGGTCAATTCGTAGAGGTCTGTAAGGAGTGTCAGATTTTCCACGATGCCTAAAAGAACTAAGGGCAAGCCGTAACGCTCGCCCCGTTTATAGATCAGGAATGGAGCGGGAAACGGGACTCGAACCCGCGACAGTCACGTTGGCAACGTGAAGCTCTACCAACTGAGCTATTCCCGCCCGACATCAGGGTACTTTATGTGGATTGACGCCGTTTGTCAATTATATTTTTACGTCCGTCACAACGAGATTCCTTCGAACCGTTCATTTCAACAGTACGTTCAGTACGATCGTCATGATCGTCTTGGCAAGGCCGCATCCCTCAGCGATCGCGTTCCGAACGGAATCCAAGGTCAGCTTGTTGGGAGGGATACTGGTGTCAACCAGCACCACGTCTTGAAGCGAAAGCTGCGCGCAGGCTTCGTGATCCAAAACGGTAAACGTGATCTGGACCAGCGTACCGGAACCGTTTGCCCCCGGATCCACGGTGGCCCCGTATTTAAGCAGGCCGGGGGTGCCGATGTCTTTGCGCCAAACGAGCGCACCCGACAGAAACGCCCCCTCAACGACTTTGGACTGATTCTGTATCGTCAAGACCGAAGGATCGAAAGAGAGTTTGAACTCGAGCCCTCCAAGGTCGCTCACGTCCTCAACGTTCACCTGAATCAGCATGGTGCTTCCCGCTCCTGCGAGATCGAACGGGGACGGTGTTACATTCACGCCCAGGGCTCGGGCCTCCCCCCATAAAAGCACCGGGAGAAACGATGACAGCACGATACATAGGACCCATTTTTTCATTTCTTACCTCTTCCATACTGTGCGCAACGACCCGCCATGCCTGCCGGCGACCGATATCCATCACCGGTGACGGCTTGATTATCCTATTCATCGGTAGATGCAGGGAAACCTTAAGCGACACGCCCGAGGTTTTTCCGGTTTTTCCGTCCGCGGAGAAAGTCGTTTGATCTGGTTTCAATAGGCTCTGCAAAATCTGTACCGTGGAAGGGATCTATGGAAATGGGCAGTTTCGGGGCAGAGGACATGAGCACGAGTCTTGGATGGCCGGTGACGCGACACTCTTTTTTGAGTTGGTCCGAACACGAATTCTGTAATCCGAAGTACAGTCCCGGTCTTCTTTGAAAACCCGGCAATGGCTCTGTCCCCTCCGACCAACGTTATCGAGAGAATCGAGCAAGAGTTCAGGAGTGAAACGAAACCCATGGAGGTCTCGGGTGGAGGGATGTCTTATTATGCCTTGTATATCGTACGGCCTTCCTATGGCCGAAAAGGGACTTCCTTTGTAGATCAAAATCCATACAAATAGTTCTCCGGAACTTGTCGTTCATTCGATACTTGGCGGATGCCGACTTCATACGGATAGTTTGATTGTACCACAGTGTGGTATATCACATGCGCATATATTTTGCTCAACAAATGTTGACAGCACATCAATACCGTTTCATCGGACGATACAAGAAATAGGTTATATCTATTTTGATATAACTAAACGCCCTCTATCCTCTGCAACATGAATCGTCTGAAAAGCGCTTACTGAAAGATAATAAGACTCGCTATCCCGTTTTCTAAGGACACAAAGCCGTAAGGACGTTTCCTGCTTATTTTGGTAGTTGACTCAGAACCATGTGTCGTAATATGATTCGGTCACCGTTTGCCTTTGATCGAAAGATGACTCTTAGGATTTTTATTAGATTCATCGGTCATTATCTAACCAACAATCATGAATGTTTTGTCGACCCGGCACCGTCGGGATGACAGGCCGTATACGTTTCCCACACTCGATCTGTTCCCTGTCGCGGCGAATCTGCGTACGTACGCTCCCCGTTGGATCTGAACACGAGAACTGCTGAGTTTTTTTCCGACACCAAACGCACCGCGCGCGTCCCATTCGCGCGTTTCCGAGTTCGCACCGATCCATTGATCAACGCCTCCAGCTGTCACACGAAAACCATATTCCGGATCAGAGCCCGCTTTCTGAGAGCCGGACGGGAGCCTGAACCAGTTTTGGATCGTCTCGCACGTTTAGATCCATTCGAATAACCGGCATACAACCGCTTCAAACGGCAAGGAGGGCTTATGAAGGTCACGCGCAGGGACTTCCTCAAAGTCACAACCGCTTCTGCCGCGGGCGCAGCCATCTTGGGCCTGGGCGTAGATTTGAGACCCATCAAGTCGTACGCTCAGACTTCAAGAATCCGGTTCGCGAGGGAGAGCACCAGCATCTGCTGCTACTGTGGTGTCGGCTGCGGCGTCATCGTTCACACCGGGGAGGCGGGCGCCGGAAAAATCATCAACATCGAAGGAGATCCCGAGCATCCCATCAATGAAGGATCTCTCTGCTCCAAGGGAGCAGCCCTGAGCCAGTTGGTCAATAACGAAAACCGACTTACGCGACCTCTGTACCGCGCGCCCTACGGCTCCCAGTGGGAAGCCGTTTCGTGGGACTGGGCCCTTTCGCAGATTGCGGACCGGGTCAAAAAGAGCAGAGACGCCAGTTTTACCCGGAAGAATTCGAACGGCCAGGTGGTCAATCGGACCAACGGCATCGCCAGCGTTGGAAGCGCAGCCCTGGACAACGAGGAGTGCTGGGTGCTCCAAGCCATGATGCGCGCCCTAGGGCTGGTATATATCGAGCATCAGGCGCGTATCTGACACAGCGCCACTGTTGCGGCTCTGGCAGAGTCGTTCGGACGTGGTGCAATGACGAATCACTGGATCGACATCAAGAACAGTGACTGTATTCTTATCATGGGTTCCAATGCGGCTGAAAACCACCCCGTCTCCTTCAAATGGGTGACGCAGGCCAAATCCAACGGCGCCACACTGATTAGCGTTGACCCAAGGTTTACCCGAACGTCATCAAAGGCGGACATCTACGCGCCGCTCCGGTGCGGCACGGACATCGCCTTCCTGGGCGGAATGATCAACTACATCATCGAAAATGAAGAATACTTCAAAGAATATGTCGCTGAGTACACCAACGCGAGTTTCATTGTGAGCGACGACTACAATTTCAGCGAGGGCCTCTTTTCCGGATACGACCTTGAGAAACGCACATACGACAAGAAAAGCTGGGCCTTGAAGAAAGACGCCAACGGAATTCCGCTCAAGGACCAGACTCTCCAGGATCCTCGCTGTGTTTTTCAGCAGTTGAAGAAACACTTCAGCCGCTACAACCCGGACGCCGTGTCGGCCATAACGGGCACACCGAAAAACGATTTGCTGGCCGTATACAGGGCCTACTCAGCCACGGGGAAAAGAGGAAAAGCCGGCGCCGTCATGTACGCCATGGGCTGGACCCAGCATACGGTGGGCGTCCAGAATATACGCGCCATGGCCATTATCCAGCTACTCCTGGGCAACATGGGGGTGGCCGGAGGAGGCGTCAACGCCCTGAGAGGCGAATCGAACGTTCAAGGTTCTACGGACCACTGTCTCCTGTTCCATATTTGGCCCGGATACCTGACAACACCCAGCGCCTCGTTGCCGACCCTTCAGGGCTACAACGAAAAGTTCACTCCCGCTACCAAGGACCCCATGAGCGCCAATTGGTGGAGCAACTACCCCAAGTACTCGGTGAGCCTCCTGAAATCCTATTTCGGGGAGAATGCCTCCGCGGCAAATGAGTTCGGCTACTCCTGGATGCCCAAGTTGGACGACGGAAAGAACTATACGTGGTTGGACCTGTTCGACGCCATGTACAGAGGCGAGTTTTCCGGCTTCTTCGCTTGGGGTCAGAATCCTGCGTGCTCGGGGGCCAACGCCAACAAGGTGCGCACGGGCCTCGGGCAACTGGACTGGATGGTCAGTGTCAATATCTTCGACAACGAAACCGGATCCTTCTGGAAAGGGCCGGGCATGAATCCCGAGAAGGTCAAAACCGAGGTCTTTATGCTCCCGTGCGCCGTTTCCGTCGAGAAGGAAGGGTCCATAACGAACAGCGGCCGCTGGTCACAGTGGCGTTACAAGGCGGCGGAGCCGCCCGGAGAAGCCCGACCCGACGGCGACATCCTCTGTGGCCTGTTTACCAGGATTCGTTCGTTGTACGAGGCCGACAAATCCGCCGTGTTTCCCGAACCCATCCTCAAGCTGAAATGGGACTACACCACGGACGGACGTTTCGACTCGCACAAAATGGCCAAAGAGATCAACGGATATTTCTTGAGAGACATAACCATAAAGGACAAGACCTTCAAAAAAGGCGAACTGGTTCCCAGTTTCGCTTTTCTCCAAGATGACGGGTCCACCAGCAGCGGCAACTGGCTCTACTGCAACTCCTACACCGAAAAAGGCAACATGGCGGCCCGCCGCACAAAGGAGCAATCCGGCATCGGCCTCAACCTCGAGTGGGCCTGGTGCTGGCCGGTCAACCGACGGATCATATACAACCGGGCCTCTGTGGATCCATACGGAAAGCCCTGGGATCCGGAACATCCGGTCATTGCCTGGGACCCCAACGCCGGCGGGGGCAAAGGCGGCTGGATCGGAGACGTACCCGACGGACCGTGGCCGCCGTTGAAAAACGCCGACGGCGCCCTCAACCCCGGGAGCAAATATCCATTCATTATGAGGCCCGATGGCTTTGCTCAACTCTTTGGCCCGGGACGCGTGGACGGACCTTTTCCCGAGCACTATGAACCCCTGGAATGTCCGGTGGAGCAGAATCTGATGTCGCCCCAACGCATGAATCCGGTGACGCCCATGTACACAACCGCCGCGGACATATTCAAAACCTGCGATCCGAAATATCCTTTCGTGGGCACCACGTATCGCGTTTCCGAGCATTGGCAGACCGGCGTTATGACGCGCTGGCAGCCCTGGCTCATCGAGGCTCAACCCCAAGTCTTCGTGGAAATGAGTCCCGAGTTGGCCACGCTCCGGGGCATTCAAAACGGCGAACTGGTCTTTGTGGAATCCGCTCGAGGCGGCATCAGGGCCACGGCTATAGTGACCATTCGTTTTCGCCCATTGAAGATCCAGGGCATGACCGTCCATCAGGTTGGGCTGCCCTGGCATTATGGTTGGGTCCACCCGAAGGACGGAGGTGATTCCGCCAACCTGCTGACGCCGTCGGTAGGAGACCCCAATACCCGCATTCCGGAAACCAAAGCCTTTATGGTCAACGTCAGGAAGATGTAGGGAGGTGATCTGATGAGCGGAAAAGCGTTTTTTATCGACACGACACTGTGCACGGGTTGCCGCGGATGTCAGATTGCCTGCAAGCAATGGAACCAACTCCCGGCGACAAAATCCCATAACTATGGATCCTATCAGAACCCTGAGGACCTGTCCTTTGATACGTTCAAGGTTGTTCGTTTCAACGAAGAGATGGGACCGGACAACAAACCGCGCTGGTACTTCTTCCAAGACCAGTGCCGGCACTGCCTGGAGCCCGCTTGCAAGGACGCGGCCGATTTACAGTTGGAGGACACCATCGTTCGTGAACCTTATTCAGGGGCCGTGTTGTTCACCGATCGTCTGAAAGGGTTGAAGTTCAAAGACATTCGGGACGCATGTCCCTACGACGTCCCCCGCGAGCAGGAAGGTTCGGGCTACATGGCCAAATGCACCATGTGTGTGGATCGCGTGGTGAACGGCATGCTCCCCGCGTGCGTCAAGACCTGTCCCACAGGGACCATGAACTTCGGCGATCGGGACAAAATGGTCGAAATGGCCAGGAACCGGCTGGCGGAAATCAGAAGCTCTCATCCTAAAGCCACTGTCAGCGGGGTGAATTCGAACCGGGCGATCTTCCTCATGGCGGACGATTCCATCAAATACCACAAATTCGCCGACGCAAGACCTTCACTGGGGCCGATGAACCGGCAGTTGGCCTTGAAAAAGATCGGAAAGTCTCTGAAAGAGCTTGCAAGAGATTGGAGCTTTCTGAACACCGCATAAACGAAACTTGACGTTGGCCAAGCATCTGTATTAGCAACGGCGGGGGCTGCCGAAGGGCATCCCCCCGTTGTTTGTTGCTTCGACCGGCAGCCCGAAACCGCGCGACTCGAGGAACAGCCCCCATGACAAGCGAATGGCTTCATCACATCGACCGACTTATCTCTCAACGCCCTTTCTCGAAACAGATCCTGGAAGCGTATCGGGAGTTGGTCGTCCTCATGACCGAATCGGAGCCGCCGCCACCCCAAGTCGCTTTGGACGAAAAGCTGCGACCGATCCGGCGGACGCAAGGGTTTCCACTGTTCCAGAGGAGCGAACTTCCGGTAGATATCGAAGGATCCCGAAGGCTTCTGGAACGGTTCTTCGAGCACCTCTCCAATTCGTCCAGGTCCGATCGGGAGGCCATGGGAACAGCGCTCCTGAAAGCTCGGGAGCGCCCGGACGGGGCTGAACGGCTTCTTCGTTCTTTTCTGTCGGAAGACGTTCCGGGCATGGCTGTTTTTTGCGGTGAAACCGGGTTGGAGCTCAAGGTCGTCGAATTCCTGGCCATGAACGCTTTGAAGCCTTCCTTGATACAGTGCGGCCGGGCATACTCCAAGCATCCGGACCTGAAGCTTTGGGACCGGGGCTACTGTCCGCTTTGCGGATCTCAGCCCGCTATCTCGTCCATCGACAAGTCCGGGAAGCGAGCACTCCACTGTTCTCTCTGCGGAACGCAGTGGGGCTATCCCAGACTCAAATGCCCTTTCTGCGCCGAAGAAGAGCACTCCAAGCTCGGGTATTTCCGGGATGAGCGGTTGGAATACGTTCGGGTGGACTATTGCCACGGCTGCGAACGTTATGTTAAGGTAATAGACCTGCGTTCGGTCGAGGAACCGGCGCCCATGGAGCTGGAGAACCTGTCCACGATTTACCTCGATGTGCTGGCCGTGGAGCGGGGTTTCAGCTGAATCTTTGCATCCAGGCGGGCTTGATGAATGGACCCCGAGCATTTTAGAACATACGGCCACCAGGTCATTGACTGGGTTGCCGACTATCTGCAGCAGGTTGAACAATACCCGGTGCTTTCGAAGGTTGCGCCGGGTGAAATCCGCGCAAAGCTCCCGTCGGACCCGCCCCTTTCCGGCGAGTCCATGTCCGAAATCCTTCAGGATTTCAACGAGATTATCCTACCCGGCATCACGCATTGGAATCATCCCGGTTTTTTCGCCTATTTCCCGGCCAACAACAGCGGTCCCTCGATTTTGGCGGAACTACTTTCCGCCGGCCTGGGGGTTAACGCCATGCTTTGGCAAACCTCTCCGGCCGCCACGGAACTCGAAGAACTGGTGATGGAGTGGCTCCGAAAAATGCTGGAGCTTCCCCGAGACTTCCGGGGAGTAATTCAGGATACGGCCTCGACCGCCACCCTGTGCGCTCTCCTGTGCGCGCGGGAACGTGTTTCCGACTTCCGGATCAACGCTGAAGGATTTCAATCCTGGCCGGCCGAAACCCCTTTGCGCCTGTACACAAGCAGAGAAGCCCATTCCTCCGTCGAAAAGGGAGCCAAAATCGCGGGCTTCGGTTCTCATAACGTGGTGCCGATTTCCGTGGACGACCGCTACGCCATGGATCCTCGGGACCTCGAAGAGAACATCCGGAAGGACCTGGACCTGGGCTACATCCCGTGTTGTGTCACAGCCACGGTTGGAACCACGTCCTCCACCGCTCTGGATCCACTCGAACCCATCGGGGAAATATCGCATCGCTACGGCGCCTGGTTCCATGTTGACGCCGCCCTGGCGGGAAGCGCGGCCATCCTGCCGGAAAAAAGGTGGATCCTGGACGGAATCGAACGGGCGGATTCCTTTGTGTTTAATCCCCACAAATGGCTCTTCACCAACTTCGACTGCTCCGCTTTTTTCTGCAGGCGTCCGGAAATACTCACCAGAACGTTCTCCATTTTGCCCGAATATCTGAAGACCGATTTGGACCGGCAGGTCACCAACTTTCGGGACTGGGGAATTCAACTGGGCCGGCGATTTCGGGCCCTGAAACTCTGGTTCGTTCTCCGGCATTATGGGGTCGAGGGGCTGCGCGAACGGGTCCGTGAACATATAGCCCTGGCGCAACAGTTTAAAACATGGGTCGAAAACCATCCGTATTTCGAGCTGCTCGCTCCGGTCCCCCTGAATACGATCTGTTTCCGTTTTCATCCTGAAACCGCCCGAGACGCACGGATATCCGATGAAGAACTGGATGGACTGAATAAGAAACTCCTGGATGAAGTGAACCGGTCCGGCAGGATGTTCCTGACGCACACCAAGCTCTCGGACCGGTTCTGTCTGCGATTGTGCGTCGGGCAAACACAGACCCGTCAAAAACACGTGGAAGAGGCATGGCGGACCTTGTTGGAAAGCGATGTGGTCAGCAAACGAAACCGGCCTTGACCCGCATGGGTTCATCCGACATTATGCATGTGTAATGTAATGACGTACTATTGGTAATCCTGGGGAAGCGGAAAATGCGATAGAAGACCGCCTTTCACGTTTCCCCGGCGAGAGGAGCATCGTTTCCCCCTCCCGGGGATCGCCGACATCCCCGCATTACTCCTGAAAAAGGAACCTGCGCCCGGGTGATAGGCCTCGAAATTGTGCACTATTTTAATAGTTTACCATACTCAGACAGGAAACACACGGCTCATGGCGGAGGCGGTTGCCAAGGGGGCCCGGTGCATCGAACATGTCCGTGTGTCGTTAAAAAAGGCGATGGACGCGGGTGTCGACGATTTGCTCCACTGCCAAGGCATTGCCTTTGGCTCTCCGGAGTATTTCGGCTATATGGCGGGTATGATGAAGGATTTCTTCGACCGAACGTACGAGGCTGCTCGGGGGCGCAAAGAGATTTTCAAAAAACCGTACGTCGCATTCATTAGTGCGGGTAACGACGGCGCCGGGGCTCTGACGAGCATCGAGCGGATTTGCAGGGGATACCCGCTCCGGAAAGTGCAGGACCCTGTTATAGCCCGAGGGGTGATAAATCAAAAGATCCTGTCGGAATGCGAGACGCTTGGGAAAACCATCGCCGCCGGATGCGAAGCCGGAATCTATTAGGGCTCTTCGGTACCCCATCTGGAACGGGTCGCCGGCATGAAAACACCAGCCGACTTCTCTCGCCGAGAGCACAAGCGATCCGGCGTGCTATGGCGTCCGCCCTGCGATGAACAACCGCGGAATGCAAAAAGCGCGATCCGAACCCTCAGGAGTAGCTGTCGACCCGTTCCTTCAAGTCCTTGCCGGGTTTAAAAAAAGGAAGCCTTTTTTCCACCACTTGGATAGGGTCTCCGGTTTTCGGATTTCGTCCCACGTAACCATCGTATTCCTTTACTTTGAAGCTGCCGAAGCCCCTGATTTCAGCCCTTTCTCCTTTGACGAGCGCCTTTTCGATTCCGCCGAAAAACTGATTTACCACCGCCTCAGCCATCTGTATGGTCAATCCCTCTTCACGTGCGAGCTTCTCGACGAGTTGCGATTTGTTCATGTGCCCTCCCTTTCTATCGCGACAGTGCGTTCCCGCAAGGCGGGTTTCGTGCCGGAACCGATTGCTTAGGCGTTGTCATGATCTCAATGACCGAAAAGATCTCCGCTCGCGATCACCCGTACGCCCATTCCGACGAGATCTCAAACCTTACCGGGTCAATTTAAATGTTCCATTCCCCGAATGTCAATGGGATAAAGACATAATATACAAACTTTTTTTGGGATGTTAGGGGGGGCAATCGTCCATTTTGCGACATCGATCCTCCTTTTGTGAGGGATGGCGATAGGCAAAGGCTTGAGCAGAGGCTAAAGAAAAGGCTTGATCTCTGGAGATTTATTCGTTACGATATGCTGCATTTATTGCAGATTCTTGTTTGTCCGATAGCTGCAAGACCCTCCGGGGGGAGGGCCGATGGTGTAGTATAAAGTAAGTATTGCGCCCAAATCGAGGGGCGGCAAGAACGTGTTGAATACGGAATTTTCATCGAATTTAATATAAGAAGTGAAAAAGTGGAGAAGGGGGGTGTTAGGAGCAGATAGAGAGGCAAGGAAGGAGAAGGAGCCGTTCATATTGAAGTTTCGTCTGTTGTTGTGTTTCATGGTATGTTTGATCGAATGAAAAGAAGACTTGGGGAGGAAAACATGAGAAAAACCAAGGTTACGCTTATGGCGATAGCCGTGATGGCCGCCTGCCTAATGGGAGCCACGAGCTGGGCGCAGTTTGACAACGCTTCCGGCGCTTTCGGTTCCCCCGATCCCACCACGGGCTCCATGGTGATGGGTTGGTTTGACATCGACAAGAACGGCACGGACAACGTCCTGCCCCTGATTGTCAACATGTCTACAACGGATCTGGGATCCGCTGCGAGCAACACCTATCGCGTTCACCTCATCATCTGGGATGTGAACAGCAACCACGTATGGGATAAGAACCTCAAACTGTCTCCCTGGGACGTTTGGGCCGACGCCAGCATTCGCGACATCATCGAGAACACCATCGGTGACGGCATGGCTTCCGCTCAAAAAGCCCAGATCACCGAAACAGTAACGATCGACGGCGTGCAAGTCGAACGTTATCGCGGCTATTGGACCGCCACCACGGTTCTGGTTCCCGTGGGTTCGTCCAAACCGTATGAACTCAACTACCCCCATCTGTACGCCAACGTTCTCGGCGGTTGGGTCTACGTGGTGGATCTGCTGGACGGCCGCACCGACGGTTATACCATGGTGTCCGTGGAAAGCGCCGAGCTGTGGGCCGGAAGCATGGAACTGGCTTTCATGCTGTCATTCTCCGCCGACTTCTGGAACCGTCCCTGGTGGTGGATCGATTATACGTATAATTTCGGCGTGGTCGGCAATATTACGGGCCCCTACGCTTCGTGGCTCTGGAATTGCAGTCAGGACGAGATCTTCTTCTCACCCGACTTCGGATGGGCCGGCAATGTGTACGAACGGTTCGATGCAACGGCGTGCTTGAACGCCTCTCTGTTAACCACGGGCAAGGCCGTGACCAGCGACGATACCTGGCTGGCCCGTAATCCCTCCTGCGCCGAGTTGCCCTATGACGGCGGCGAAGCCTTTATAGACGAAGATCGCGGCGGCATGATGCTGTTCGGACGTTTCTTCCGCAATCCTTCCGGCGGCGCCATCTCGAACTTCAACAACCGCCTGGTCCTCTGGATGGACACCAATTCCACGGGCCGGAGCGTAGTACTCGTAGTGTGTGACGAAGCCGAAAACTGCCATTCCTTCCCCTTGCTCGTTCCGGACGAACTGAACATCCACCGGTTGGATGAGGTAGTGGCGGACGTGCTGGCCGGTTTCATTTACTTCCACACACGCCAGATCGAAAATCCGGGCGCCAAACAGCGCATGATCGCCTACTGGAGAAGCGTAGCCGATTCCGGAGTAGCGCCCGCGGATTCGGATCTGTATAACTGTATCGCCAACGGCATCGTGAACTTCCTGCCCGTCAACGTGAACTGCAACGACGCAGGACTCCAGAACACCGTGCCTTTCGGCAACGCCCTGCAGATTCTGGGTTGGACCACCAACGAAGGTCTGGGTACCGCGCAAGAGAGCTGGGGAGCCATCTTCCCGCTGATCCGCAAGTGCATCCTCGGCGATCCGTCTACGCTGGAAGTATTGGATGCAGTGCCCATTCCGTTCTTCTTTGACAACATTCTTAATTAAACGAATTGACGGGGGACCCTTTCGGGCTCCTCCGGCGACAGCTTGAAAACCGGGGAAATCTCCAAACGGGGATTTCCCCGGTCCATTTTGTGTATCCCAACATCCCGCATCCTTCCTCGAAAGATGTCCGGACTCCGCCGCGGCCGGATCCGCTTTACAGGGAACTCCATCCGATCCCCAGACCTTTCGCTTCGCGAACGTATCCTTTGGCAAAACCATTTAGTCTATTGTTAGATGTGTGGAACCTTTCGATATCGGGTGATTAGACTTGAACCGTGTAGGAAAATTTTGTTATACTATCTTAATGAGTAAACGGCCTCTATGCGGTATCCCATCGGCACAAGAGCGCCGGCTCTCAGCGTGAACATCGTTTGTTGGTGTTCGTCGATGGTTGTTTGACACGCGATAGAAAGGAGATGAGGGGGAAGGTATGAACAAAATCAGGGTTATGTTCGCTGTGATGGCCGTCGTGGCGGCCTGCTTAATGGCCACCCAGAGTTGGGCCCAGCCCATGGTGCTCGACTCATTCCTCGATGTACGCCGGGCTTCCGGCGCCTTCGGTTCTCCGGATCCCACCACCGGCTCCATGGTAATGGGGTGGTTCGACATTGACAAGAACGGGACGGACAATGTGCTGCCCGTCATCGTAAACATGTCGACCACGGATCTGGGAACAGCCGCTGCCGGTGAGACCGGCTCCTATCGGGTGCATCTGATCATCTGGGACGTAAACAGCAACCACGTGTGGGACAAGAACCTCCAACTCTCGCCGTGGGACGTGTGGGGCGACGCCAGCATTCGCGACATCATCGAAAATACCATTGGCGACGGCATGGCTTCCGCTCAACGAGCCCAGGTTACAGAAACCGTGACCATCGACGGCGTTCAGGTCGAGCGCTACCGCGGCTATTGGACCGCTACGGCCGTCTACGCGCCGGTGGGTTCCTCGAAACCGTATGAACTCAACTATCCGCATGCCTTCCTGAACGTACTGGGCGGCTGGGTCTACGTGGTGGATCTCCTTGACGGCCGCACCGACGGTTATGCCATGGTGTCCGTGGAAAGCGCCGTCCTGGCGGCCAACAGCATGGAATTGGCGTTCATGCTCTCCTTTTCCGCCGACTTCTGGAACCGTCCGTGGTGGTGGTGGAATGAGTTGGAAGACCCGTTCAATCCTCTTGTCAACATTCCGGGTCCCTACCTGTCCGTTCTGTGGGATTGCAGTCAAGACGAGTTCTTTGGCGGTCCGACGTTCCCTGTGGTCTACGAACGATTCGACGCCGCGGCCTGTTTGAACGTGTCGCTCCTAACCACGGGCAAGGCCGTGACCAGCGACGACACCTGGCTGGCCCGGAATCCCTCCTGCGACCAATTGCCCTATGACGGCGGCGAAGGATTTATCGACGAAGACCGCGGCGGCATGATGCTGTTCGGCCGCTTTTTCCGCAATCCTTCCGGCGGCGCCATCTCCAATTTCAACAACCGACTGGTGCTCTGGATGGACACCAACTCCACGGGACGCAGCGTGGTGCTCGTGGTATGCGACGAAGACGAGGGGTGCCACTCGTTCCCCCTGATCGTTCCCGACGAGTTGAACATCCACCGGTTGGATGAAGTGGTGGCCGACGTACTGGCCGGATTTATCTACTTCCACACCCGTCAGATCGAGAATCCGGGCGCCAAACAGCGCATGATCGCCTACTGGAGAAGCGTGGCCGATTCCGGAGTAGCGCCTGTGGATTCGGATCTGTATAACTGCGTTGCCAACGGCATCGTGAACTTCCTGCCCGTCAACGTAAACTGCGGCGACGCAGGACTCCAGAACACCGTGCCCTTCGGCAATGCGCTTCAGATCCTGGGTTGGACGACCAACGAAGGTCTGGGTACCGCGCAAGAGAGCTGGGGAGCCATCTTCCCGCTGATCCGCAAGTGCATTCTCGGCGATCCGGCGACCCTTGAAGTCCTGGACGCCGTGCCTTATCTGTTGCCGACCACGTAGACGGACTCATCCGTTTGGCCGGGGAAATCCCCGATCGGAGATTTCCCCGGTCCCTTTTTGCCTTCTCGGGATACCGCGGACCGGACCGCTCTCCAGGCACGTCCTATTCCCTCCTACACTCGCATCGCATCTTGGGATTATCCGAAATCCGTGAGCCATGCACCGAAACCCCGCTTAATGCCACAAACCCGGAGGGCGCGAAGTCCGGGAGTCAGGACCCTGTTTCCGCCCTCCCAATATGGTGTTTTCCGAGCGACCTCGTTTCAGTCGCAACAGAGATGAAGTGGCTGGATTCTTGTCCAATTTGGACTTGCTTTATCCGTATTTTTTTTGTTACACTTGGTGCCATTTAAGGGTACAAGAAAAGTAGGCTTTATCCGACGCCTCTTGGCGCGTCGGGTTGCAGGTAGTGAGGAGAACGTCGTGTTTCTCGTTAACCTTCTGTTTTCTTAGAAAGGAGATGTGGGAGGAAGTTATGAAGAAAACCAAGCTTATGTTCGTAGCCATGGCTATAGCAGCCATCTGTGCAATCGGAACCGCTGGCTGGGCCCAAGTCTTTGATGACGCCAACGGCGCATTTGGTTCCCCGGACCCCACCACCGGTTCCATGGTGATGGGCTGGTTTGATATTTCCGTTGGCGGAACGGACAACGTGCTGCCCCTCATCGTGAACATGTCCACCACGGACTTGGGAGCGGCCCCAGGGAACCCCTATCGTCTGCACGTCATCATTTGGGATGTGAACAGCAACCACGTGTGGGACAAGAACATCCAGCTCTCGCCATGGGACGTGTGGTCCGACGACAGTATCCGCGATATCATCGAGAATACCATCGGTGACGGTATGGCTTCCGCTCAACGAGCTCAGATTACGGAAACGGTAACCATCGACGGCGTCCAGGTCCAACGCTATCGCGGTTACTGGACGGCCACGACGGTTGCCATACCCGTCGGATCCTCCAAACCGTTTGAGGTGAACTATCCGCATTTGTACGCCAATATTCTCGGCGGCTGGGTCTATGTGGTGGATCTGGCCGACGGGCGCACGGACGGGTACGCCATGGTGGCCGTGGAAAGCGCGATTCTGTGGGCCAACAGCATGGAGCTGGCGTTCATGCTCTCCTTTTCCGCCGATTTCTGGAATCGTCCCTGGTGGTGGTGGGATTACTCCGCCCCCTATGGGACCATCACCGGTAATATCACCGGTCCGTACGACTCCTGGCTCTGGGACTGCAGTCAGGACGAGGTGTTTTTCTCGCCCATTGAAGGCATTGACGGTACGGTGTACGAACGATTCGACGCCGCGGCGTGTCTGAACGCGTCCCTTTTGTCCACCGGCAAGGCCGTAACCAGCGACGATACCTGGCTGGCCCGAAATCCTTCCTGTGACCAACTGCCCTATGACGGCGGCGAAGCCTTTATAGACGAAGAGCGCGGCGGCATGATGCTGTTCGGCCGCTTCTTCCGCAATCCCACCGGCGGCGCCATCTCCAATTTCAACAACCGCCTGGTGCTCTGGATGGACACCAATTCCACCGGTCGAAGCGTGGTTCTGGTGGTATGCGACGAGGACGAAGGCTGCCATTCCTTTCCGTTGCTCGTTCCGGACGAGCTGAACATCTACCGGTTGGATGAAGTAGTGGCCGACATACTGGCGGGCTTTGTCTACTTCCACACCCGTCAGATCGAAAATCCGGGCGCCAAGCAGCGCATGATCGCCTACTGGAGAAGTGTGGCCACGGCCAATTCGGCCCTGTATAGCTGCGCCGCCAATACCATTGCGAACTTCCTGCCCGTGAGCGTGAACTGCTCGGACGTAGGGCTCCAGAACACGGTGCCTTTCGGTAATGCCTTGCAGATTCTGGGCTGGACCACCAACGAAGGTCTGGGCGCCGCGCAAGAGAGCTGGGGAGCCATCTTCCCGTTGCTCCGCAAATGCATCCTCGGCGATCCGGCCACGTTGGAAGTGCTGGACTCTGCTCCTGCCTTCTTTGGGTTCTTCGATTGATTTGAATCGCAAGGGTTTCATCACAACCCTTACGATCCCACACGCATAGCAAAAGAGAGCCTCCCTCCGGGGGGCTCTCTCTTCTTCTCTCCCTGAAACGACCGCACACTCGGGGACCATCTTTCCTCGATGCGTTTTTACTTGAAGGCGGGGAATGAACCCGCTAAAGTTGCACGATGCCGGGGCCCCCTTTTCTCGGCGTCCTTGCCGGGTGAGACCGATCACGTCGGTCAGGGGGAGGAATGTCGTTCACCTGTATGAATTGCCGAGTTAGACTGAAGAAAGGAGATTTGGGGAGAAAGCTATGAAAAAGACCAAGTGTATGTTCGCAACAACGGCCATCCTGCTCGCCTGCGCGATGGCAACCGTAAGCTGGGCCCAGTTTGATTATGCTACAGGCTCGTACGGTACTCCCGATCCCACCACCGGGTCCATGGTCATGGGCTGGTTCGACATCGACGTGGACGGCACGGACAATGTGCTGCCCGTCATCGTGAACATGTCCACCACGGATCTGGGAGCGGCCCCCGGGAACCCCTATCGCGTGCACCTCATCATCTGGGACGTGAACAGCAACCACGTCTGGGACAAGAATCTCCAGCTCTCGCCGTGGGACGTGTGGAGTGACGCCAGCATCCGCGACATCATCGAGAATACCATCGGTGACGGTATGGCTTCCGCTCAACGAGCCCAGATCACGGAAACCGTGACCGTCGACGGCGTCCAGGTCCAGCGCTATCGCGGTTACTGGACCGCCACGGGAGTATCGGTCCCCGTAGGATCGTCCAAACCTTACGAGATGAACTACCCCCACCTCTATGCCAACATTCTTGGCGGCTGGGTCTATGTGGTCGATCTGCTGGACGGGCGTACGGACGGCTACGCCATGGTGTCCGTGGAAACCGACGAGCTGTGGGCCGGAAGCATCGAACTGGCGTTTATGCTGTCTTTTTCCGCCGATTTCTGGAACCGCCCCTGGTGGTGGTGGGATTTTACCGCTGCCCCCGACGCGATCACGGGAAATATCACCGGACCATATGTCGGCTTCTTGTGGGACTGCAGCCAGGACGAGTTCTTTTTCGAACCCATTTTTGATGTCAATGGGAACTTTTATGAACGGTTCGACGCTACGGCCTGCCTGAACGCGTCGCTTCTGTCCACCGGCAAGGCCGTTACCAGCGACGATACCTGGCTGGCCCGGAATCCATCCTGTGACCAGCTCCCCTATGACGGCGGCGAAGCCTTTATAGACGAAGACCGCGGCGGCATGATGCTCTTCGGTCGTTTCTTCCGAAACCCGTCAGGTGGAGCCATATCCAGCTTCAACAACCGCCTGGTGCTCTGGATGGACACCAATTCGACGGGCCGGAGCGTGGTTCTGGTGGTGTGCGACGAGGACGAAGGCTGCCACTCCTTTCCGTTGCTCGTTCCGGACGAGCTGAACATCCACCGGTTGGATGAGGTGGTGGCCGATGTACTGGCGGGCTTTGTCTATTTCCACACCCGTCAGATCGAAAATCCGGGCGCCAAGCAGCGCATGATCACCTATTGGAGAAGCGTGGTCACGGCCAATTCGGCTCTGTATAACTGCGCCGCCAACACCATTGCGAACTTCCTGCCCGTCAACGTAAACTGCTCGGACCCGGGACTTCAGAACACGACGCCTTTCGGCAATGCGCTTCAGATTCTGGGCTGGACCACCAACGAAGGTCTGGGAACGGCTGCCGAGAGCTGGGGAGCCATCTTCCCGTTGATCCGGAAGTGCATCCTGGGCGATCCGTCCACCCTCGAGGTATTGGACGCCAGACCTTGGCTGTTTCCTGAATGAGTATGACGACTGAGTTCGACTGGATCCATGCGGGCGCAATAAGGGCCGCATGACTCGATCTTAATCCATCGCCGGGGAAACCTTTATTTAGGGGTTTCCCCGGTTTTTCTATTTCGTTGTATCCGCCTTGGCGCGAGGATCGCCAAGGAAGCCATCGAGACTCCTTTTCTCCCCCCATGCACGGTATTCTTGCGGCCCATGGATCGATGCGCCGGCGGATAGGATGATTCGAATCCCATACACCATTCCTGCAACAGCCCTCTCGGCCCGAGCCTTCCCCCTACACACACGCACAAGATGTGCGATTTGTCGTACAATTCGCGCTTGATTTTCCAAGGCGTCGCCGGGTATACTTTGATAAGTGAGGATAAGTGGCTGCGGGGACCTCTCAGGGGTTTGTCCTGCCTTAGACAAGCCCGAGCATGGAGGTGCACCGCACATCATCCTAGTTTCAGGCAACCGAATGGGAGGGGGAAGAGCCTATGAAACCGATGAAGCTTTCGCTCATGGTCATCTTCGTTTTGGCCGTTTGCGCACCGGCATCGACAAGCTCGGCCTATGTGCTGGCGTCGGGCGCGTTCGGCTCGCCGGATCCCACCACGGGGTCCATGGTAATGGGCTGGTTCGACATTGGCAAAAACGGGACGGAGAACGTACTGCCCATCATCGTGAACATGTCCACGCAGGATCTCGGGACCGCGCCCGCGAACCCATACCGGGTGCATATTATTATCTGGGACGTCAACAGCAACCACGTATGGGATAAGAACATTCAGCTTTCTCCCTGGGACGTATGGACCGACGCCAGCATCCGCGACATCATCGAGAATACCATCGGTGACGGTATGGCCTCCGCCCAGCGAGCCCAGATCACCGAGAAGGTAACCATCGAGGGAGTTGAAGTCGAACGCTACCGCGGCTACTGGACCGCCACCGTGGTCCTTTCTCCCGTAGGATCCTCCAAACCGTTCGAACTGAACTACCCCCATGCGTACCTGAACGTGCTCGGCGGGTGGGTCTACGTGGTGGATCTTCCTCTCGGCGTAACGGACGGCTACGCCATGGTGTCCGTCGAAAGCTCGATCCTGGCGGCCAACACGATGGAGACGGCCTTCATGCTCTCCTTCTCCGCCGATTTCTGGAATCGACCCTGGTGGTGGATCGGAACCACTTACGGCATTGGCGACCTTACGGGCAACACGATAGGAGCATATTTTTCCGCTCTTTGGGATTGCGCCCAGGACGAGGTCTTTTTCGCGCCATCCCCCTTTCAGGACACGATTTTCGTTGAGGTCGGAAACGTGTACGAACGGTTCGACGCCACGGCCTGTTTGAATGCCTCGCTGTTGAGCACGGGCAAGGCCGTGACCAGCGACGATACCTGGCTGGCCCGCAATCCTTCGTGTGACCAGCTGCCCTATGATGGCGGCGAAGCATTTATTGACGAAGACCGCGGCGGCATGATGCTCTTCGGACGTTTCTTCCGCAATCCCACCGGCGGCGCCATATCCAATTTCAACAACCGCCTGGTCCTCTGGATGGACACCAACTCGACCGGCCGCAGCGTGATCCTCGTGGTGTGCGACGAAGAGGAAGGGTGTCACTCCTTTCCCTTGATCGTGCCGGACGAGTTGAACATTCATCGGCTGGATGAAGTCGTGGGCGACGTACTCGCGGGGTTTGTGTACTTCCATACGCGTCAGATCGAGAACCCGGGCGCCAAGCAGCGCATGATCTCCTACTGGAGAAGCGTGGCCGATTCCGGAGTAGCGCCTGCGGATTCGGATCTGTATAATTGTGTCGTCAACGGAATCCTGAACTTCCTGCCCGTCAACGTGAACTGCAACGACGCTGGAGGCCAGAACAGCGTGCCTTTTGGCAACGCCCTCCAGATTCTGGGCTGGACCACCAATGAGGGTGTGGGTACCGCTGCCGAAACCTGGGGCGCCATCTTCCCCATGGTCCGCAAATGTATCCTGGGCGATCCCACCACCCTCGAGGTGTTGGACTCCGTGTATGACGCCGATATCGATCAGCTGTTTTATTTCCTCAGGCATATTCCGGACGTAATCGTCATCAGCGACCGAAATATGAAAGAGAATTTCGGAAACGTGGAAAGTGGAGACGTGCTGGCCAGGGTGGCCGATTTGCCCATCAGCACATGGAACTACAAACAAGACAGCACCGGATACAGGCATATGGGACCCATGGCCCAGGATTTTCATGCGGCCTTCGGCCTGGGCGACGATCGGACCATCCACGCTGTGGACGCCGGCGGCGTGGCATTTGCCGCTATCCAGGAACTCAACCGAAAGCTGGACGCACAGACCGCCCGCATCGAGGAGTTGGAAAAGACCAACAGGGAGCTTCAAGAAAAGCTCGAGCTGCTGAAAAAGTAATCGGACGCACTGACAGACAGAAAGCCAGACAAGCACCGGGCCCTCGAAAGGGCCCGGCGTCTTTTCACATCCCCGGAGCCGGGGATACCGTCAGGGCTTCATGGCGAACCGCACGCCTTTGATGCGCCTGCCCAAGAGTTCGGAAGGACGGACGAATCAATCATGCGGACCCATTCGATGTACGAGGAAGTTCTGAACATGTCCGGCGGTCATTCAGTTTATCCCCACGAGGCCCTCCCCGAGATAGGGCTTTCGAGTCTTCTTCGCCCGAGTCATTTTTGCCTTGCATAGAGTGGAAGAAAATGCGTAGAATACACAAGTTTGGAGATGGCCTCCAAACGGGGCGGTCTGCAAGGAATGTATCCGGCATCTGACCCGCCCGGACCCGGAGGTCGAGGTTGACAGTGGGGTCACCCGTCCGCCCGGATTACAGGAAAGGACATTTGGGGAGGTAGTTATGAAAAAGAAGGTTGCGTTTTGGGTCATCGCCGTGATGGCCGCTTTCAGTATGGGGGCTACGAGCTGGGCTGGTTCCGGGGCTTTCGGTTCGCCGGATCCCACGACCGGTTCCATGGTGATGGGCTGGTTTGACATTGACAAGAACGGCACGGACAACGTGCTGCCCCTCATCGTCAATATGTCCACCACAAATTTGAGTGGAAGCACGGGTTGGCGTGTACACCTCATCATCTGGGACGTGAACAGCAACCACGTGTGGGACAAGAACCTCGAGCTCACTCCGTGGGACGTGTGGGGCGACGCCAGTATCCGGGACATCATCGAAAATACCATCGGTGACGGCATGGCTTCAGCTCAAAGAGCCCAGATCACGGAAAAAGTGACCATCGACGGCGTGGAAGTCGAGCGTTATCGCGGCTACTGGACCGCTACCACGGTCGTGACTCCGGTGGGATCCTCCAAGCCGTATGAACTGAATTATCCTCACGCCTATCTGAACGTACTCGGCGGCTGGGTCTACGTAGTGGATTTGTTGGACGGCCGTACGGACGGTTACGCCATGGTGTCCGTGGAATCCGACTTCCTGCTTGCCGGCAGCATCGAACTGGCGTTCATGCTCTCCTTTTCCGCCGACTTCTGGAACCGTCCCTGGTGGTGGCTGGATCCGACGTATAATTTCGGAGATCTGACGGGCAACATCACGGGTCCCTATGTCTCCTTGCTCTGGAACTGCAGCCAGGACGAACCGTTTGGCCAGGAACAATTTACCTTCGGTTTTGTCTACGAACGTTTCGATGCGACGGCCTGTCTGAACGTATCTCTTTTGACCACGGGTAAGGCCGTGACCAGTGACGATACCTGGCTGGCCCGCAATCCCTCTTGCTCCGAGTTGCCCTATGACGGCGGCGAAGCCTTTATAGACGAAGACCGCGGCGGCATGATGCTGTTCGGACGTTTCTTCCGTAATCCTTCCGGCGGCGCCATATCGAACTTCAACAACCGCCTGGTCCTCTGGATGGACACCAACTCCACGGGCCGGAGCGTTGTACTCGTAGTATGCGATGAAGACGAAGGCTGCCACTCTTTCCCCTTGCTCGTTCCGGACGAGCTGAACATCCACCGGTTGGATGAGGTAGTGGCCGACGTGCTGGCCGGCTTCATTTACTTCCATACCCGCCAGATCGAAAATCCGGGCGCCAAGCAGCGCATGATCGCAACACCGTGCCTTTCGGCAACGCCCTGCAGATTCTGGGTTGGACCACCAACGAAGGTCTGGGTACCGCGCAAGAGAGCTGGGGAGCCATCTTCCCGTTGATCCGCAAGTGCATCCTGGGCGATCCCTCCACCCTCGAGGTGTTGGACGCCGAACCGATCCTGTTCTTGCAGCAAATGTTTTAATGCACGCCACGGCCTAGCCCGTTCCCGAACCGGGACACGGGTTGTGCCTTCGAGATTAAATCTCAGTTTAGACATGACGGAAAGCCTCCCGAGGGAGGCTTTCCGTTCTCCTCGATCCCTGTCTGAAAAGCCGCATGGCAACCGTTGACATCCGGCGATGCGGCCGGTTTGCTGCGATAGCCTCACCAAGGGGGCCTAACCTCCTTACGCTTCCGCCCCGTCTTCAGGGCGAAGACGTATCCTCCGCGTATTTCTCGCTTGCACTGTGCAAAAAAAATTTGCTAAAATTTTGTTCAATCCATTTTTTTGGACCGAGCCCCTCTTGAGTGTTCGGCCCGCATCACTTCACCGGCCCTCGAGGCCAATGTCGTTTCTTTGCAGTCCGTCCGTGTGAACTTTTAGAAAGGAGAGGTGGGGAGGAAGTTATGAAGAAAACCAAGATCATGTTTGTTGCTATGGTCCTCGCGGCGGTTTGCGCAGTGGGAACCACTGCCTGGGCCCAGCCGTTTGTTACTACACACGGCGCTTTTGGCTCTCCCGACCCTGTCACCGGTTCCATGGTGATGGGATGGTTCGACATTGACAAGAACGGCACGGACAACGTGCTGCCCCTCATTGTCAACATGTCCACGACCGACCTTGGAGCGGCCCCGGGAAACTCGTATCGCGTTCACCTCATCATCTGGGACGTGAACAGCAACCACGTGTGGGACAAGAACCTCCAGCTTTCGCCGTGGGACGTTTGGGCCGACGCCAGCATCCGCGACATTATCGAGAACACGATCGGTGACGGCATGGCTTCCGCTCAGAGATCTCAGATTACGGAAAAAGTGACCATAGACGGCGTCGAAGTCGAGCGCTATCGCGGCTATTGGACCGCTACGGTGGTTTGGACCCCCGTCGGCTCATCCAAGCCGTACGAACTGAACTATCCCCATGCGTATCTGAACATTCTCGGCGGATGGGTCTATGTGGTGGATCTGCTGGACGGTCGTACGGACGGTTACGCCATGGTGTCCGTGGAAACCGCCGAGCTTTGGGCCAACAGCATGGAACTGGCGTTCATGCTCTCTTTTTCCGCCGATTTCTGGAACCGGCCGTGGTGGTGGTTGAATTTCTTCGTACCTCCGGCCAATCCGGCTCCCAATATTCCCGGTCCCTATGTTTCAATTCTCTGGGATTGCAGCCAGGACGAGTTTCTCACCACGACGGATTTCCCGCCTGTTTACGAACGTTTCGATGCTTCCGCCTGTCTGAACGTATCGCTGCTGAGTACGGGCAAAGCCGTGACCAGCGACGACACCTGGCTCGCCCGAAATCCTTCCTGCGACGAGCTGCCCTATGACGGAGGCGAGGGATTCATCGACGAGGATCGCGGCGGCATGATGCTGTTCGGTCGTTTCTTCCGCAATCCCACCGGCGGCGCCATCTCTAATTGTGTGTGACGAGGACGAAGGCTGCCATTCCTTCCCCCTGCTCGTACCGGACGAGCTGAACATCCACCGGCTGGATGAAGTGGTGGCCGACGTACTGGCCGGCTTTATCTACTTCCATACCCGTCAGATCGAAAATCCCGGCGCCAAGCAGCGTATGATCGCCTACTGGAGAAGCGTGGTCACGGCCAATTCGGCCCTGTATAACTGCGCCGCCAACACCATTGCGAACTTCCTGCCCGTCAACGCGAACTGCTCGGACCCGGGGCTTCAGAACACGGTTCCTTTCGGCAATGCGTTGCAGATTCTGGGCTGGACCACCAACGAAGGTCTGGGTACCGCGCAAGAAAGCTGGGGAGCCATCTTCCCGCTGATCCGGAAATGCATTCTGGGCGATCCGGCCACCCTCGAGGTGTTGGATGCGGTGCCAAGGATCGATAGATTGCCCGCCGACGAATAGGCTGGAATTCTGACCGAAAAGGGTGCTGAGCCTTTAGAACCCAACAGAAAGTCTCCCCAGGGAGACTTTCTGTTTCCCATTCGGGGTTTGAGGACGGCCGGCGAGAGTTGGGGAGCCAGTTCCCCGTTGATCCGCAAATGCATTCTCGGCGACCCGGCCACTCTCGAGGCGTTGGGTGCCGAGTTCGGATATTTTTAGCAGTTCCTTTACCGTAGTATGAATGAGCAGGGAAGCCTCCACATGCAGGCTTGTCCCTTGCAGTTTTACCCTGCTTTGGGGACTGAATGCACGTAGCCGTTCAGGCGCCCCTTTGGCAGGGCTTGGTGGCCCGGCCCCCGAGGCCAAGGTTGTTGTTTGATCATTCATCCGTCTGAACTTCGAGAAAGGAGACTTAGGGTGGTGGTTATGAAAAACATCAAGAAGACGCTCACGGTCGTCGCATTACTGGCCTCATTCGCCATGGGGGCTAACCATTGTGCCGATGCCTACGGAGGCCTTGCCTCTGGCGCCTTCGGCTCTCCCGACCCCACCACCGGCTCTATGGTGATGGGGTGGTTCGACATCGATAAGAACGGAACGGACAACGTGCTGCCCCTCATTGTCAACATGTCCACGACCGACCTTGGAGCGGACCCGGGTAACTCGTATCGCGTTCACCTCATCATCTGGGACGTGAACAGCAACCACGTGTGGGACAAGAACCTCCAGCTTTCGCCCTGGGACGTGTGGTCCGACGCCAGCATCCGGGACATTATCGAGAACACGATCGGTGACGGCATGGCTTCCGCTCAGAGATCTCAGATTACGGAAAAAGTGACCGTCGACGGCGTCGAAGTCGAGCGCTATCGCGGTTATTGGACCGCTACCGTGGTTTGGACCCCCGTCGGCTCATCCAAGCCGTACGAACTGAACTATCCCCATGCGTATCTGAACGTTTTGGGCGGTTGGGTCTATGTAGTGGATCTGCTGGACGGCCGCACGGACGGCTACGCCATGGTGTCCGTGGAAAGCGCCTATTTAGAGGCCAACAGCATGGAACTGGCCTTCATGCTCTCCTTTTCCGCCGATTTCTGGAACCGGCCCTGGTGGTGGTTGTATTTTTTTGGACACCCGTCCGATCCTGCTCCTAATGTCGCCGGTCCTTATACCTCATTGCTTTGGGACTGCAGCCAGGACGAGTTCTTAGAAGGACTTGTGTACGAACGATTCGACGCTACGGCCTGTTTGAACGCGTCCCTGTTGACTACCGGCAAGGCCGTGACCAGCGACGATAGCTGGCTGGGTAGGAATCCGTCATGTGACCAACTGCCCTACGACGGCGGCGAAGGTTTTATTGACGAGGATCGCGGCGGCATGATGCTGTTCGGTCGTTTCTTCCGCAATCCCACCGGCGGCGCCATCTCTAATTTTAACAACCGCCTGGTGCTCTGGATGGACACCAACTCGACGGGCCGGAGCGTAGTGCTCGTGGTGTGTGACGAGGACGAAGGCTGCCATTCCTTCCCCCTGCTCGTACCGGACGAGCTGAACATCCACCGGCTGGATGAAGTGGTG
>JACQYL010000019.1 GCA_016208165.1 Deltaproteobacteria bacterium | reverse complement strand
AATATCCTTTTAGTCGACGATGAGAAGAAATTTCTGGATACCATCTCCGAGAGAATACGTCTCAAAGGATTTGAGCCGTTGCAGGCGTCCAGCGGCAAAGAGGCCCTTGAAATCGCCCGCAAGCACAAGATCCGTGCGGCGGTCGTGGACCTGAAGATGCCGGACATGGACGGCCTGGTCACCATCACCAAGCTGAAGGAGATACACCCTGAGATCAGGACCGTGCTCCTGACCGGGTTTGGGGACGAGAAGGTGAAGGAAGCGGCCGGAGCTCTGGATACGGCCTACTTTGAAAAGGATGAAATGGGGGGCTTCTGGGATTTCATGAAGACCCTCGGAAAGAAGAAAATTCACATTCTTTTGGTGGACGACGAGAAGAAATTTCTGGACACCATCTCCGACAGAATACGCCTCAAAGGATTCGAACCGTTGCCGGCGTCCAGCGGCAAAGAGGCCCTTGAAATCGCCCGCAAGCAAAAGATCTATGCGGCGGTCGTGGACCTGAAGATGCCGGACATGGACGGCCTTGTCACCATCACCAAGCTGAAGGAGATACACCCTGAGATCAGGACCGTTCTCCTGACCGGGTTTGGGGACGAGAAGGTGAAGGAAGCGGCCGGAGCCCTGGATTCGGACTATTTTGAAAAGGACCAGATGGGAGGATTTTGGAGTTTTATGAAAAAGCTCCAGAAGAACCTGGAAGACAGCATGGCGGATGCGGGCATGTCTGCTTACGGCGGCTTGGACGATGAGGACAAGACCAAACAGGACAAAGGCAAAAAGCCTTAGTTCAGGTTCATACCGGGAGTAGGTTTCAAGAAGCGCTTCCACATGGAAAGCGCTTTTTTATGGCTTAGTGGGAGCTACGCCTTGATTTTTGCCCGTGGATTGTTTATTTTTTTAACGGTTACGTTAACCTGTTTTAATTCACAACAAGAAAGAGGATCGGAGTGAGGCGAGCCCCTTCCAAAGGCATCATAGTCCTTCTGGTGGATGATGAAAAGAAGTTCTTGGAGTCCATCTCGGAAAGAATCCGTCTGAAGGGTTTCGAACCCTTGTCCGTATTCAGCGGTGAAGAGGCGATCGACATCGCGAAGAAGAAGAGCATCGATATGGCGATCGTCGATCTGAACATGCCGGGCATGGACGGTTTGACCACAATCACCAAGCTGAAGGAGATCCGTCCTGGAATCAAAACGGTGCTTCTGACCGGCTATGGAAACGAAAAGATCAAGGAGGCCGCTGAAGCGCTGGAATCGGACTATTTCGAAAAGGATGAGATGAAGCAGTTCTGGAGCTTCATGAGACAGTTCGGTTCAAGAAGCGGGATGATTATCATCAAGCCGTCTTTCGGGGAAGAGGAGGGGGCAGGTTCAGACAGGGATGTCGACGCCGGCGCTTTTGACAAGGGGTACATGCCGGAAGAGATCGAAATGCAGGCCGCCCGGCAGACGCTGGAGAGGAGACTTTCATATACGGACATCGATGTATCCAACCTCTATTCAGAGTCCAGGATACAGAAACTGATCGGGGAATCTCCCTCTATTCTAGAGATTAAAAGGAATATCCGCAAGGTGGCCTCGCTGGACTGCACAGTCCTCATCCTCGGGGAAACCGGTACGGGCAAGGAACTGGTAGCCAGGGCCATACATCTGCTCAGTCCAAGAAAGGAGCGGAAGTTCACGGCTGTCAATTGCGGTTCCTTCACGGAGGAGTTACTCTGCAATGAATTGTTCGGGCACGAGCGAGAGGCCTTCACCGGGGCGCATCATCTCAAGAGGGGGGTTTTCGAAGCGGCGTCCGGAGGAACCATCCTTCTGGACGAGATCGGAGATACTCCGCTCTCCATGCAGATCAAATTGCTCCGTGTCCTGGAGAATAAAACCATCGTCCGAGTCGGCGGAACGGACGAGGTTTCAACGGATGTGAGGGTGTTGGCCGCCACAAATCAGAGCCTCAAGAAAAAGATCGATCAGGGAGAATTCCGGGAAGACCTGTATTACCGGCTGAACGCTTTCATATTGAGGATACCGCCCCTTCGCGAGCGAAAGGACGATATCCCTCTCTTGAGCAGCTATTTTTTGGACAGGTACCGGAAGGAGTACGGAAAAGACATAAAAAAGATCTCTGACGAAGTCCTTTCCATCTTTAAGAATTATGCGTTTCCGGGTAATGTGCGCGAGCTGGAAAATGCCATTGAACGCGCGGTTATTGTGTGCGAGGGGGATGAGGTGAGAAGGGAGCATCTCCCTCAACGGTTCGTGAAAGTCAGACCATCCGTCGTCTTGGAGAAGAAGACCTACGCCACCCTGGCCGAACTCGAGGAGCAATACATTTTAGAGGTCTTGGAGGCCACCAAGGGCAATAAAAGCGAGGCCGCGCGGATACTGGGGATTAATCGGGCTTCTCTCTGGCGGAAACTGAAGCAGATGGACCTTGAAACATAAGGCAGACTGTTTAATTAATAAACATGTTGCAATATTAACCATGTTTATTGTAATATCTTGATTTATCGTTCTTTATCGAACACAAAACGAGGCGAAACGTCGTATTGTGCAACAGATCCTCGACTTTCCGAACGCGGGCCGATTTAGTAATAACTAACAATATCAAGGAGATACAGGTTGGTGGAACGTTGGCACGAAAATTGAACCATCTTGGGTCTAGAAGAGGGAACCCTTCTGCAAACCCGGTGCGCGGAGAATTGTGCCATGCCCATCATCACCATCTCTCGAGATTCATACAGCCATGGCGAAGAAATTGCCCGAAAGGTGGCTGAAAGGCTCGGCTATGCCTGTATCGGCCCTGAAATCATTCAGCGCGCCTGCGACTGCATGGATCTTTCCTTCACCGCAGTCGAAAAAGCGTTGAACGATGCGCCCACTTTTCTTGAACAACTGGCCGCGCAGAAGGAACGCTGCTTGGCCATGTTCCGGGCGGTTTTTTTCGAGACCATGAGCCAGGGCAACGTTGTTTACCATGGCGTTGCAGGACACATTTTTCTTGCGGACATGCCCGACGTTGTCAAAGTGCGTGTGATCGCGGACTTCGATGAGCGCGTGCGCGAAGAAATGCGACGGGAGAATCTTACTTCCGTGGAAGCTCGAAAAAGATTGATTCGAAAAGACAAGGAGCGGGCCAGATGGACGAAACAGCTGTACGGCAAAGACGATCACGATCCTCGTCTGTATGACCTTTACCTCAATCTCCATCGCATCAGCATCGACGCCGCCGTGGCGATCATTGCCGGCACGGCGCAAGTGTCCACGAACGGACACATGGAGATGATGCGAAGCAAGCTAAAGGACATGGCTTTGGCGGCCAAGACCGAAGCCTTGCTTCTCGAGGTGTTTCCTGAAGTGGAAGCCGTCGTCAGGGAGGGTGAGGTCTTCGTCAGTGTAAAAGGGTCGATTTTGCAGGAAAAGTTGATAGAAGAGAAAGCAAGGAAGATCATGGCCAAAATGGATGGAGTCAAACGCGTGAACATTGGAGTGGCGCCATCCATCTACGCACCGTTTTGATGCATGGACACAAGGAGGGTATCCCATGAAGGATGAAGAGAAACGGATCAAGCTTCTCATGGTCGACGATGATGAAAAACTCCTCAAGGTCACCTCGGAACGACTCGGACTGAAAGATTTCGACGTGGCCACCGCCAACGATGGCATTCAGGCCATCAAGGTCGCGAAAAAAGGAAAGTTCGACGTGGCCATACTGGACCTGAAAATGCCCGGTATGGACGGAATGGAACTTCTGAAGATCCTGAAAGAAAAGCATAAATTCCTGGAGGTCGTCATCCTGACCGGGTATGCTTCCATCGATTCAGCGGTAGAGTGTACGAAGCTGGGGGCGTTCGGCTATTTAGAAAAGCCTTATAAGTTCGAAAAGCTCCTCGAAGTGCTGAAGGAAGCTTACGCCACACGACTCAGGAAGAAATTCGAGCAGGACAAGAAGCGATCGGAGGAAATCGAATTCTTGGCCATGGGATCGAGTCCTATGGGCATTCTCCGGTCCTTGCGGAATCTGGACGACGATGAGAAATAGAGCACAGTGACTTCATCGGAGGAGAGGGGTGACCGCCGGCCTGAATCCAGTCCCGGGGAAGCCGGGTTTTCCGGCTGCGGTTCCCCTCGAAAATGGAGATATCCCTCCGGCCCCCCTCGGATGCGAACCGGGTATGTGAAAACGCCTGTGTATGCGTCCATGGCTATTACTCGGTCTAGGTGCTCCTCGACTGCTCCAAGGTGTTGGAAAGCATTACCGTGCCGGCCGTCGGCCCTGTACGGCCGGTCTCCGCATCTCTTCTTCGGACCGCAACGGGCGGAGTTCGTGGATGAATTCGCGCCGGAAGCGCGCTCACTATTCCGGTCTCGATGCGTCACTGTCCTGCCGTCCCGCCCGGGGCGCTGAAGACTAAATCCAGCTGAAACGTCAGGTTCATTCCCTGAGAGCCCGTAATGGTGGATTGATATGAGCCGGCTCCGTTGGGAGTCATCACCAGGCTCTTGCCCATACCGGCCAGGTCGCCGGACACTGCGAGCCCGTTCGAATAGTCTTCGTCCAGAAAAACGGTCCAGTCCACCAGGTTCGGAGTGAAAATAAATAGAGAAGACCCGGCGCTGTACGTTTGAAGATACAAGTTCATCCCGTTTTCCTGTTCCTGCTTATAAATACCGTCCGCCGGAGGGGAATTTTCCAGGGCTGCAAACGTTCGCGTCAGTGTCCAGGTTTCGCTTCCCCCGCCGGCATAGGACAGGACCGTCAGAATCTTCCCCCCTGGAACGAACGACATATTCAGTCTATGGCCGATTCCACCCAGGTCCGAAACGTTCGACAGTCCATCCTCCCAGTCGTCGTCGATAAACACGTACCAGTCTTGCAGGTCCGGTGTAAGAATAACCAGCATCGAACCTACGGTATACGTCTGGATGTAAGCGCTGATGACGGGTTGAGGTCCTTCGTCCTTATAGATGCCGTCAGGCATGTTCGTCTCGATATCCGGTGGAAACACCCGGACCGTTGTGGTGTCCGTGTCCGTGAGCCCGTGCGAATCGGCTACCGTCAGCGTAAACGTCAAAAGCACGCCTTCCGGAGTCCCTTCGACGGGAGTAAACGTGCTCATCACGTTCCCGGCGTTGGACAGCTCCACCGTCGGTCCTCCGGTCTGCACCCACGAGTAAGAGGCGATATCGTTATCCGGGTCCGATGAACCCGAACCGTCGAGAGTGACGAGGCTGTTTACCACGGCCGTCTTGTCCGCGCCGGCGTCGGCGACTGGAGGACGGTTCTCCTGAGAGGCCTGCACGACTACGGAAACCGTGTCCGAGGACGACAATCCCGTATGGTCCATAACGGTCAGATTGAAAGTGTACACCGTCCCTTCAGGCACTCCGGCCGCAACGGGGAATGTAGGCTGAACCGCCGTAGCGTCGGACAGCACGACATCGGGGCCTTCAGTCTGGTCCCAAGCGTAGGAGGCGATACCGTCGTCCGGGTCCGAAGAAGCCGAGCCGTCCAGCGTAACCTGAGCGCCCGGAACCACGGTCTGGTCCGTTCCCGCCCGGGCGGTGGGTCCCTGTTGCGTCGGCCCATCGGAGAACGGGGAATCGCCGTCGGGTGAAGCGCCCAGCAGAAACGTCACGGTGGCCGAGGTCGCGGTGGGATCCAGATCGAACGCCATGGCCGTAGTCACATCGTTGGGTCCGTAAACCGCCTTGTCCGGATATCTGGAATCCGAAGTCACGGGCAGGTTCTCCGTATAGACATTCCCGGTTGGAGAAAAGATCTCGTCGCTGCTGATGGATATATCTACAATATCATCAAGAAGATCAGGATCTTCTCCCTCACCGGCGTTCCTGTCTGCCGCCCAGCCCAAAAACGAGGCGTTCAGGGTCGAGCTGAATTCCGTAGCCTGGGCCACCCCGTGATTCACGTTTTTACCAAGGACCAGCAGACGGATGTCTTCCGGTTCCGAGCCGTTGAGGACCACCAGGAGATCGTTACTACTGTCACTGGAGTCTCCGTCCAGATAGTTGATCAGCCGGAGCGCTCCGAGCGGCTCCATACTCTCGAACGTCAGTGTAACCCTGTAAATCTTACTATCGGGCTCGATGGACGATACGGCTTTCCAGTTCACGGTTCCGTTGGGTCCGGGAAAAAGCCCGGCGGATTCGACTTCGTTCGTGCCCGACTTCAACGTGGGCGGCGTCGTAACGTCGGTATCGATCAGTTGAAAAGGCGCCTCTTCGCCCACTTCCACCGCCGTGAAAAACCAGAAAACCACCTTCGTCAAGCCGGTAGGTCCTAAAGGATCGAGGGTTCCTCCAGTCGAATCTCCCGCGACGTCGACCACCACTTCCCATTTCCCGTCTCCCTGGATCCCGTTTCCTATCGTCACGGCTCCGAGAACAACGGTGCTGCCGAACATGAGTGTACACATGAAAAACAAAGAAGCGAGCCCACGGCCGGTTGTTTTCATCGCTTATCCTTATATTAGATTTAGGGAAACGGTCATCGCGTCCACGCAGCCACGAACATTTCGTAAAATGACGCCCTGTTCTTTTGAGGACGTAAAGACGCGGACGTGTCCGTCAAACGGGCGACGCCGGTCTCTGTTGCGTAAGAATCCCTTCCGCCCGAAAGCGGCCTTCCTCGCCGGTTCCGCCGCTTCGGCTACATGAGTTTGATGCCGAGCTTCTTGATTTTATAGTTGAGCGACCTCGGACTGATGCCCAGCAGCGGAGCTGCATCTTTCTGGACGCCTCCCGTCTCTTTCAATGCCCGGATAATCAGGTTTCGTTCACTCTCTTCCAGGTGAAGGCAATTTTCCGCCACCGAGTCCGGAAGTTTCGCGTCTGAAAGGCCCGTCAGATGCAGATGTTCGGGAAGCAGGAGGCGATGATCGCATAGCGCGATGGCGCCCGACAAAGCGTTCTTGAGTTCACGAACATTACCGGGCCAGGAGTAACAGCAAAGCCACTCCACCACGGCGGGGTGCAGTTCGATCTCGGGCACTCCTCGTTCCTTACATATGTCCCGGACAAATCGGCCGGCAATCAGTGGGATATCTTCTCTTCTTTCACGCAGAGGGGGAATCTTGAGCATCACAACCCGGAGCCGGTAGTATAGATCCTCGCGAAAACGGCCTTCCTCCACCTCGCGGGGAAGGTCGGTGTTGGTGGCCGAAATGACCCTGCAGTCCACCGGTATCTCCCTCACATCGCCTACTTTACGGATGTTTCGTTGTTCCAGGAACCGAAGCAGGCGCACCTGCATCTCGGGAGAGATATTCCCGATTTCGTCCAGCAATAGGGTCCCTCCCTCAGCGGCTTCGATCAGACCGCACTTGTTGGAAACAGCGTGGGTAAAGGAACCCTTTAAATGTCCAAACAGCTCGCTCTCCATGAGTTCCCGGGGGATCGAACCGCAGTCAACCACCACCAGGGGTTTTTCCGCGCGAACCCCTCTTTCGTGAATCAAGCGGGCGACCACTTCTTTGCCGACGCCGCTTTCTCCCAGGATCAACACATTTACGTCGCTCGAGGACACGCGCTCGATCAGGTCATACAGCTTCCGGATCGCCGGGCTGTTCCCTCCATAGAAACGTTCGCTCAAAGAGGAAAAGGCTTCTTCCATTACGGGAACTCTTACGGAATCGAGGACCTTTTCGACCATATTTAACAGGTCTTCGGTGCTGAACGGCTTGGTCAAATAGTCGACCGCTCCCGCTTTGATCGCATGCACTGCCTCCGGAATGGATCCGAACCCCGTCAAGAAAATCACCGGGAGACCGAGCTGTCGCTTCCGAACTTCCTCGAGCAGTTGCAGACCTCCTTTATCCGGCATCTGCACGTCCGAGATCAGGAGGTCCATTTCATGCTCGCCCAGGAGTCCCATAGCCTCGTCCACCCCGGACGCCGTAAAAACCTGATGTCCTTGGGGCAATAGGCAGGACTCCAGAATACCGAGAATGTCCGGATCGTCATCAACAACCAATATGGATACTTTGTTCGTCAAAACAGATACCTCGTCGTCAACTCCTGCGAGGAGCCACTTTATGGCGTATTCTTGGACTTTGCTCATCGAACGACCAGTTCCACTCCCGATGTGTCAACCTTTTCAGTCAGGTTTCTCCGTCTCTCTGCGACATGGCATGTCTCCCCTCTTTCGCAAATTTAATCTTAGATCGATCTCTTCCCGAAAAGCTCGCTCTTCGGTTCGTTCCGGGTGACGATTGAATGAAATGCCCGAGAAACCTCTCTCTATCCTCTGTCTCACATGAACCTGATGGTCCTGTTTATGGATTCGGTAACAAGACCTGTTTCCTTCCTTGTTTGTCAGCCAATACATTCGGCCACAGCCTTGCTCGTCCCTTTTCCGATTCGCGGCGCCTTCGTTGCCAAACGAAGCGCTCCCACGTCGGGTATCAGCAGGGGCCATTAAGGCTCGTTCGGGAGCTTATTGATCTTGTTGCATTCGTTTATCAGTGTTCCGTAAAGGGTAGCTACGCCCGTTTCCTCAAAAGACCGGCTTTATAGGAACCGTCTCGCCTTGGGTAAGAATGAAGATCCTGAGTCGAAGTGTAATTGGGAGTGCGAAAGCGACAGGGCGTTTCATCACACGGTCTTGGTCATGCGAGGCCGCGCCTTTGTCATGATTTGAAAGACGGGGACCTCGAGGTCGAAGCGCCGAAAGATCCCGGCTCGCCGGGTGTTCGTTTTTCGATGGGCTTTCTCTTGGCTGAAGTTCATCTAATGTACATCTCGACATGGACATGACACCTTGGTCTTGGCGACAAAATAGTGAAAGAGCCGAGCCATGTCAAACGATAGAAGGGGTCGGCGCTTACCAAATCGTATTTTGGGATGTCAATTTTGTAAGGGGTTTTTTTGTTTCAGCGTGCAATGGCGTCCAATCCAAGGAACCTTATCGTGAGCTCTCCTTACTTAACTCATTGTTGTCGTTTAGAAAAAATAAGAAGTCGCACCCAAGTGAATAAAGACCCCCGGATCGTCGTCCGGATAGACGCCCTCCACTAGGCTCCATCTGCCGTTTATCAACGACCGCCGGCCTGCTCCGTGCATCGTCGACAGGATTGTTACCGGTCGATCCGAATGCCGGAGCCCTCCATCCGTTGATCCCACGTAAGACTTACTCTTTTACGACTTCCTTGTATCTACCTTATTTCACTACGGTTACGGCCTCTCCTTCGAGTTCCGATGCTCGTTATAGGGTTTAATTCTTTCGGCTGACGACGCGGGGAATTCGTAACTTTGGTTACGAAATTGAGCATCGGCATCGGTTTTAATCCCGGTGAGCACGCCGCACACCATATTGTAACCTGAATTACGAAAAAAACCGTTTCCCTAACCGGGCTTGCCGGCAAAACTCTTGTGCCGGCAAGTGAAAACAGATTTGAAAGCTGGAAAATCCGTTTGGTACGGGAATTGCTTTACTCCCTCGCAGCCTAGTTTATACAAAAAATTAGGCAACCGTGCAAGGTTCTATATCGCTGGGGGTCTATCGATAATGGAGCACCCCGCGATGCGACGCCCAACAGGATCCATACCGCGTTGATCCGCATCGCGAAAACATCTTCAATCCTCCGGTCCGTAACAAGTACTGAAGAGAACATATTGCCGCTTCCGGAAGTTTTTTCCCCTTCGGCAGGACGGAAAGCCGCCGTTCCCGAAGAACCCCGGTTTAAGACAATGAGGGCCACGCAGCACCGTCCAAAATCTTATGTTTCTGGTCAGCAATCAGATCGGGGAATCCGCTATTGTCCATTCAATCCGCCTGACAAGAAGGGAGAGGCGACTCAAAACCCCTTAGGAGGAGTATATTGTGAAAGTAGGAAGACGTGATTTTCTAAAGTTCTGCATTGGTTCGGCGGCCACGCTGGGTCTCGAAGCCTCGGTGGTCGGTAAGCTGAGCAAAGCGCTCGCCGCTGAAGGGAACGGGCTCGCAACCGTGGTATGGCTGAACGGAGCCAACTGCACGGGATGCACCGTGTCGCTGGCTAATATGATCGGTACCTCCGCACCAACGGATATCGCCGATCTGCTCATCAACACCATTAATCTCGCCTTTCATCCGAACCTTATGGGCGCAGCCGGCGATCTCGCCGTCCGTGTTCTGGAAGAGGCGACCGCGCGGCCGTACATTCTGGCTGTAGATGGAGGCATCCCGACCGCATTCAACGGGCACGCATGTCTCCTATGGACCGAAAAGAACGCTGGAGGACAGTCCCACGAAGTTACGGCCATGGAAGCGGTGCAGCGTCTTGCCCCAGGCGCCCAGGCCATTCTCGCCGTTGGAACGTGTTCCTCTTTTGGAGGAATCCCGGGCGGCAACCCGAATCCCACGGGCATCCGGAGTGTGTCCCAGCTTTCGGGACTTCCCACGGTGAACATTCCAGGCTGCCCGCCGCATCCCAATTGGATTGTTTCCACCATCGCCCGGTTTCTGGCCGGCGCCTCTCTCTCTCTCGATTCGCAAGGGAGGCCTGCGTTCCTTTTCGAGGGGGATACCCACAACGTCCACAAGAACTGTCCCCGGAAGGGAAACGGAGAGGCAAGGAACTTCGCCCAGAGCGGCTGCTTGAAGGAGCTGGGCTGCAATGGACCCAGAACCCAGGCCGACTGCCCGAAACATTTATGGAACAACGGAACCAACTGGTGCATTGGAGCCAATGCCGTGTGCCTGGCTTGTACGGAAAACGGATTCCCGGACAAGTTTTCTCCTTTTTACGACATCGCCTCCGGCGGCGAAGAGATGCAGAGAGACTTCGTTCTCACTCGAGCCGAATGGCGAGGAGACCGGTCGGAACTCATCATCGGTGGAGAAGGCAAACCCGGTGCTTCCGCGCAGATCTTCGACAGCCAATCATCGGCCTTAATCGGCGCCACGGTAGTGGCTTCCAGCGGCTTGTGGAACATCACCGTTTCCCAGCCCTCGACGATTCCCTGTAGTATCAGAGCCGAATCCGAGGGTCAGACGTTCCAGCGGGACGTGGACAACGCGCCGGAGAGCTGCGGAAGTGAAACTCCCGGTCCCGGCGCCGTCCCGTTCGAGTTTAGCAAGGCGGAATGGCGCAGTGACACCAAGGAGTTGAGACTGGAAGGCAAGGCGTCTCCGGGTTCGAACGCGCAACTGTTTGACGCCTATTCCGGCGATCTTCTTGGATCCGCCGTGGCAGCCTCCGACGGCAAGTGGAAGTTAAGGCTGCCCGATCCACGCCCGGTACCCTGCCGCGTAAGGGCCGATTGTGGAAGCACAAGCCTTGAGATGGCCGTCAAGGATGCACCCTCGGACTGCGGGTCCGTCGGTCCGGGAGCACTGCAGTTTGAGTTTATCAAAGCCGAATGGCGCAATGACACCAAGGAGTTGAGACTGGAAGGCAAGGCGTCTCCGGGCTCGAACGTGCAACTGTTTGACGCCTATTCCGGCGATCTTCTTGGATCCGCCGTGGCAGCCTCCGACGGCAAGTGGAAGTCAACGCGGAAGGATCCGCGGCCGGTCCCCTGCCGCGTAAGGGCCGATTGTGGAAGCACAAGCCTTGAAATGGCCGTCAAGGATGCGCCCTCGAACTGCGGATCCGTCGGTCCGGGCGCCCTTCCATTCGAGTTTAAAAAGGCGGAATGGCGCAAGGATAACAAGGAGCTGAGATTAGAGGGAAATGCATCCCAGGGCTCCAATGTGAGACTGTTTGACGCCTATTCCGGCAATCTTCTTGGATCCGCCAAGGCGGCGTCCGACGGCAAGTGGAAGTTATCGCTGCACGATCCGCGGCCGGTGCCCTGCCGCGTGCGCGCCGACTGTGGAGTCGAAACCTTTGAAAAGTCCGTCAAGGACGCGCCCGTGGACTGCGGGAGGAACTCCTAAAACGTGACGCTCTTTATCACAGGGGAGAGGATGAACTTCCTTACGGAAACCGGCGCCGGAAGGTGGCCCATCAAGACTTCAATCGGAGTTTCCGCGCCCTGTCCCATGAGGGACGAACCGGGCGGAGGGTCACGCGAAAAGAGCGTCGGAGGCGGCTCCGGCAAGCGTGCGTGCACACGACCCGGCCTCCTGGCCCTGTAGGAGAGCCAACATTGACAAGTCGAACACTCATGAACATTCCAGTCTGAAAGGAGTAGCACGTGGCTACCATATCCATTATGGATCCGGTTACCCGGATCGAAGGACATATGAAAGTGGAAGTGACCGTCGAAACAGTGGGAGGTCAGCAGCAGGTCATTGATGCCCGTTGTACCGGCACCCTGTTTCGCGGTTTTGAACAGATCCTCGAACAGCGACACCCCGCGGACGCGCCGGTGATCACTCAGCGTATATGCGGCGTTTGCCCGACTTCCCACGGAATGACTTCCGTCATGGCTCTGGAAGACGCCGTGGGGATGACCGTTCCGGCCAATGCTCGGATCTTGAGGAACCTCACCCTCGGGGCGAATTTCGTCCAGTCGCACATCCTGCATTTCTATCTGCTCGCGGCCCTCGACTACGTAGCCGGACCGCAAACAGCCCCCTGGTCGCCGCTATGGGATCACGATTTTAAGAGCGACCCGCGGACCGCCACCGTGATCTCTCATCTGGCCCAGGCCCTGGAAGCACGTCGGAGAGCTCACCAGCTTGGCGCGGTATACGGCGGCAGGATGCCCTCCACTCACGCATACATACCGGGGGGCTTCACCAATCCTCCGAGTACGCAGGGCCAAAACGAGTTCCGAACACACCTCGACTGGCTCGTCGAGTTCATCCGGAACGTGTACGTCCCGGACGTTCTGGCGGTAGCCGACGTCTATTCCGAATACTTCGATATTGGAAGAGGCTGCGAAAATCTGCTCGCATACGGTGTATTTGACCTGAACGACGGGGGAGGTTCCAAGCTCCTGAGGACCGGGTTCGCGGCAAACGGGACGCTAACCCCGACGCTCAGCCTGAGCGATCTCGATATCACGGAATCCGTTACCCATTCCTGGTACGCGGATAGCACGAACAATCTTCAGCCTTCCAATGGCAATACGGTGGCGGCTTACCCTAAAGGCGAAGCGTATTCCTGGCTCAAGGCTCCGCGTTACCGGGGCGCGCCCTATGAAGTAGGGCCGCTGGCCAGAATGTGGGTCAACGGAGACTATCAAAACGGCGTCTCGGTGATGGACCGGCACGCGGCGCGCGCCCAGGAATGCCTCAAGATCGCCGAGGCCATGCAGGGCTGGCTCGATCAGCTCAATGAGGGAGGCAGCGTTTATTCGGATTTTCCGTTTTCCTCCTCCGGCGTCGGAGTTGGGCTTTCCGAGGCGCCGAGAGGCGCCCTCGGGCACTGGGTGGAGATTTCCGGCGGAAAAATCCAGCACTACCAAGTGGTTACGCCTACGTGTTGGAACGCATCCCCGAAGGATAGCAATCACGTAGCCGGACCTATGGAGCAGGCGTTAATCGGAACACCGATTCGAAACGCGGAAGCTCCCGTAGAGGCGCTACGAGTGATTCACTCGTTCGATCCGTGTCTGTCCTGCGCCGTTCACATTATGAAACCCGACGGCAAACCGGTGGTCGTCCGGACCGGCGGCAGGTAGCTAGTCGTTGACGGGGGGACACTTATTAAATCTGCCTACGGCGGGCCCCCCGTACCCTCCTTAAACATGTTACGGACCGGCGTCATCCTGCGGGAGGCGCCCGTCCGTATTCTGTGAACGGATGTGAGAGTGGAAATGATCAAGATGAAGATCCTGGTGTTGGGACTTGGAAATCTGCTTTTGGCGGACGAGGGAGTGGGGGTGCACGCAGCCCATTCCCTGTTGGAAGACGGGTGTCCGGACCATGTGGAGGTCATGGACATTGGCACGGCGGTCCTCGATGCGTTACCCGCTTTGGAGGAAGCCGAACGGGTCGTTGTGATCGATGCGGTGAAAGGAGGACACCCGCCCGGGACCATCTATCGGATGCCGATCGAGGCTTTCGAGTCCGCGAAATGCATTCCGTCCATGCACGGTTTCGACATCACCCGGGTCCTTTCACTGACGCAACGGAACACGCCCCCCGAAGTTACGGTCCTGGGCGTGGAACCGGCGACCATCGACTGGTCCCTGGAACTCTCACCCCAGGTCAGAGCCACGTTTCCGGATTTGATGCGGACCCTTCGAGACGAGATCGGGGAAGGGGGGCGTTTCAAAGATCACAGATCATCCGGGAGGGGCGTGCATCCGTCCCGGGCGCTATCACCTTGCGGCAAGTCATACGGAAGAGGATAAACCGGGCACGCGATTTCGCCATAGCGGAGGGCAAATTCGGACAGGTCTATTCCGTCCAGCCGGTTGTCGAAGTTCATATCTCCTGCGCAGCCTCCTACACCGGCGCAATCCGATTCCCCGAATTCCCGAGCCAGCAGTTGGATGTCCGCTTCCTCCACGATTCCGTCTCGGTTCAGATCGTCCGGACAGCCCACCGTGTGAATCAGTCGGAGATAGGCGCCTAATACATTGAGAATCCCGTATCCGTAATCGTTATCAGGAGCCGCGCAAAGCGGATGAAAAGCGGTGACCCGTAGCGCGTTTTCAAGATGCGGGATGCTCGCTTCGCGAAAGGCGCTGAGCAGTAAAGCCATGGCGCCGGCTGCGTGAGGGGCCGCCATAGAGGTTCCGTCCACCGTTACGATGTTCGGGAAGCCGCCCAGGGACAGGTCCGTGGTGTCAACGCTTTCTCCCGGAGCGGTCACATCCGGAAAGATCCGCCCGTCACAGGCGGAAGGCCCCCGGCTGCTGAAGTCGGATACCTCGGAGAAAAAGTCCACGGAACCTACGGAGAACGTGTTGCCGTTGTTCCCAGGGGAAGCGCTGGTGGCCGCGTTAGGACCGAAATTGCCGGCAATGAACACCAGCGCAATGCCGGCGGTCCGGAGTGTGTCGATGTCGTTCTGAAACTCGTCCACGCATTTGTTCGCAGCGGCAAACTCCCAGGAATTGACCACCACATCCGGCGCATCGTCGGTTTCCGATTGGCCGTCCGGGTCCAGAACCCACTGAAACGCCGCGTGAATCGAACTCAGGGGCGCGACTCCCGCGTCGTTGAAGATTTTGGCAGCAATCCACATCGCTCCCGGGGCCACTCCAATGGCCGTTCCGTCGGGGGTTTCGCCCGCAACCATGAGTCCCATGATCTGCGTGCCGTGGCCGGACCTGTCAGAAGGCGCATCATGTTCGCCGTTGGGGTCGAACCAGCTGTTCTCGCCTCCGCGCCATTGACCCTGCAACAGGGGATGCTGGAGATCCACTCCGGTATCCAGACTCCCGAGAACCACATTCTGCCCCGTATATCCCAAGTCCCAGAGGAAATGGGCGTATATCGTGCGCAGGTTCCACTCCTTTTCAACGAACCCCGACGCTTGAATGGACGGCCCCGCGATCCGGGCGTCAAATTTGACGGCCTCTACGGCCGGATCGTCGGCCAGCAGGCGAACGGCGGCAGGGGGCACGGACAAGGCGCACCCGTTGATGAGCCAGAGGTGGCGGAAGTGTGGTGCGTCCAGCTGAAGAGATTCAACAGGGAGTTCAACGAGCCGGAGGCCCGGTGTCGGAGAGCTTGGACCAACCGGACTCGCCGGACCTTTAGATCCCGATCCTGGAACTGCGTCGTATCCACGCGTTCCCGAAACGTGAGAATGATCGGGATCAGATCCTCGGGACCGGCGGAGTTCAGGACCTGCTCAAGTTCCCGAGACACGGTCCCGGCAACCAACGGGGGAGCGCAGATACAGACGCTGGCCCATACCATGCAGTACAGGTAGAATACGCCTCCGATTCGATATGGTCGCATGGTTGTTCCGGAAAAAAAGGCAGGGCGATCACCCTGCCTCCTGCCTAGAGTAAGTAAGATCTGTTCCCCCGAGATAAACCCGATCTCGATGATTCCCTCGACTTACAGAGGGGCGAGGCCGCTCTAAGGATAGTCGGACGACCAACCAAGATATTTTCGAGTGTAGAAGCCTTCCGGGCTGCAACCGAGCAGACACATTCGGAGGGGCTACTCTTTACGCCGACCCGATTACAAGCAGGCTAGGTATGTGCCCCTATGTGGGCATATACCTACCCTTATCATCGCTTCTCAGGCTTATCTATCAGCGGACCCCGTGCCCTGTTGCGCGCATCCCGTAAAAACGGCGCGGCAAGGCCCTTCGCCGACATTCCAATTTCAGAATGCCAGATTATTGCTGAAGGTAAATACAGGTAACCGTGGCGGTGCCCCCGCCTCCGACCGGGATCACAGCCTGGGTGCAAACCCCGACATTGCTGGTCATGACCTGAGCGGTCACCAGAATGGCCATGTAGTGATTGGCTTGGGTTGCGTCGGCTATCTTGCAGAGCTGGCTCGTAAACCGGCCTCCGACCTCGGTAAGTCGAAACACCAATTCGCCGACGGCGTTTTTCCCGACATAGCTCACCGTGCAAACGTACCACTCATCCGCGAGGGCCATCGCAGGGATCAGGAGCGAAGCCACTGCCATGAAACAGAGGGCGATTCCCACTTTCTTCTTCAACATAACAGATCCTCCCATACAAATTAGCTTTTTACTACCGATGTCTCTTCTAATTTATCCATTATATCCTATATAATGCCTGCCGTCCACACTTTGGGACTCGATTCGCCGGGTTGAGACGTCCGACCCTACACCCGCTAACTACTGTGGTGTCCACAGGACGTCAGGGATTCAACAAGAGAGTGATAACGCCCGGCAGGAATCCCGGCGGCACATCGAAAATCGCCTGATTCGCGTCTATGGAAGCCAACCGGACAGGAGTGGGATACAGGTTCTCACCCTCTTTATTCGAGAACTCCACAAACGTAAAGTCGTTGACGCTTCCGGCAAAATCGATGGTGAGGATGGTCCCTTCTTTGAGCGGGGCGCTGAAGTCGTTCAGGTTCAGGGCATCCCAGTTGCTGCCGGACATAATCAGTTCATTGCCTACCAGGGTCGGCGTCACGTCCCAGTTCCATGTGACTCCGGGATTGGTGACGGCATCCCCAAATGCAAAACTGATCAAAGAAAATCCGGGATCCACAGACAACTTGAAATAGAAGCTGAACGCCTCTATGGAAAATGGGTTCGAGAGGTCGATCGAAAATGTGACCGCACCCGCCGACGAAGCCATAAGAGCGATTCCTACAGCGAGGCATGCGAGCACCATGCATACTTTAATGATAACGAACTTTTGTGTCTTCTTCTCCATGTCTCCCCCGCGACCCATACAATTTCTCGTATGGTGGTAAATGTGTCGCCCGATGTGCTTCGAAAAGATCAAACCCGAACATCGTACCGTGTCAGAAACGCCGGCTTCATCGAAGCGAGGAATCGGACGTTCCAATCCTGCTCGCCTACTTCGCCGCGTCCATGATCTTTGTGCGAATACAAAGTATGTCCGCCTGCGTCAGAACTCCGTCTTCGTTGCAGTCGGCAAATACTCTGTATTGACCGTCATTGAGATAATCCTTTGCCTTGAACATATCGGCGTTGGTAAACACCTGATCCGCGTTGGCGTCCCCGCGTGCGGCCACCACAGGGGCAGGGAACGATGCGGATCCATCCAGGTTTACTCCGCCCGTGTTCACAAAATTGGCGTAGGGGTTCGCCTTGCCTAAGGCGCCGGTGATTCCGTAGGGCGGAAGGGCGGCTCCGATGCGCGCCAGGCGGATCCTGCAAAGAAGAATACGGGGCCCGGAAAGCCCGGCGCCGGGGCTGCTCAGGTTCATGAATCCTCCGACCGCGGTAACCTGGCCGGGCACCTGCGTTTCAGGCTCCTGGTAGGGATACCCGGCGAGGCTCCAGGCCGCCGCCCGCTGGGCGCTTACGATACTTAGCTTGTTCTGGTCATAGAACAGTTTAATGCCGAAACTTCGCATCTGCTCGCTGGCGGTGGTGTTCATGTATACCTCTACTACCACCTCCGTGTTGCCATACGAGGCTTCCGTAATGATCTGGATAGCCGCCAGGGCTCCGCACGGAATGATCAGAGACAGTGCGACGACCATGGATCCGATGAGGATCCTTCCGCGTCCCGGGATTGTCATGCCTTGTTCCTCCTGGTTGGAATTCACCGATCCCACAGGTGAGTCAGAAACATTCAAAAAGGTTAAAGCGAAATTCTATGTTTTCGGTCCAACGTGTATTTTCGCTGCTGTTTGGGGCGCGCGGCGCCTCCGTTTTCGATCTTCTCATTCGGACGGATCATACATAAGATGTCGGAGAAAATGAACAGTCAATAGCATTACCGGCGCGCGCTTTGAGATATTTCCTATCCAACCCTAGGATATTTCCTAGATTCTCTTATAGAATGTCCTACACGCGATAGTATCTGCACGAGCAGGTTCTGACTTGTCACTATATATTTCCAAGCGTCGGTTGTCAAAAAAAATCAGATCCTTGCGGACCGTTTCGTTCGTAACCTATTGCTAACGTTAGAGTTAAATTTTGCAATGAAACCAATTGGGCGGATAGGACGCAGAAATGGTTGACAAAGTCATTTACAGCCTCTAAGGTGTATATAAGCATAATGAAAGCCCACATGCCAAAAGATAAAAAGCCTGTCGCGGGCAATCGACTCGCCATCCGGAACATGGTGCCCCTCACTACGGAGGGAGGATTAGGGACATGATAAAGAGAACGATGGGAAATGTATTACAAATGGTTTGGATAATAGGTTCATCACCTAGAATGGGTGACCGTTTTTCCTGATAAGTACGCAGGAGAGGACTTTAACTTCATAAATATCATTTGAGTATCATTTCAAGTCCAATTCAAAACACGACCCTTAGCATTAGAGATCGGATGAATTGAATCGAATGCGTGGCGGACAACCCTCGATAGTTCCGGAAAGCAGGCTTTTTGCTTTCGAAAAGATCCCCTATTCACACCAACACATAAAGGTTTTGAACGCATGCGAAGGCTGTTGTTCGGCAACAAATTACGGCTTTCTATGCATTGGGGGTCCGGGTCGGAGATCGGACACCTGAAAAAGGGCGCGACGGAGGCGGATGGTGGCGGCAATACCGGTGCGGCTTCTGCCACATCCATGGTAACAACGATGCTGTTCTAAACAAAATAAGGTTGATCCACGAAACCTATAAAACCCGTTAAGGCCATCCGACAATGGCTATCCAGGCCGGGGATGTGGTCGTTCAACGGATACTCGGTTCGATCAAGGAGAATAGAAATGAAGTCAGGGACCCCGAAACGCCGCTCCCGTTTTGTGAGCAGGTGTGCGCGCATGGCTATTCTACTAGTATCGTGCGCATGCATCCTATGCTCCGCCGCGTATGCAGCTCCGGTAACTCTGGAAATCACCGTAAAGGATGAGAATGGCGTCGCCATCGACAGCTTCCGCTGGCTGCTGGAAGAAAACACCATGCGCCATTTCGATCCCACAAGCCCGCCTCCCGATACCGAATCGATTGCCTTGAATTTCCACACCAGCTATGTCCCGGTGGTGGCGGAAGGAGAAACGGACACGGGCACGGCCACGTACGTCATCGACGACACCAAGCGCTATGCCCTCACCGTGCTGTCCAAAGTCGCGGGCTACACCATCGGTGGAGCGGCGGTCCGGTCGGATACGGTGGACACCGGCACACCGGGCGCCTGGGGAATCGAAGTAGTCCTCTACACCAACGAAGCGTTAGTGCCCGCCCAATTTTCCATCTTTGTCTTTGAGGACAACCACCCGGTGAACAACTCCCCCAACCTTCCGGCCGAGAGCGGCCTGCAGGGTTTTAAGGTGTACGTCGAGGATGCGGGTGGGAGATACGGAGCCACTGCCGGCCAGACCATATCGGACGCCTTCGGCAACCCCATCGGCACCACCTACAATCCCGACGGCTCCGTGCTCCAGATGGGTGACGGCAGCGTATACACCGACGCGAACGGTTTTGCCCTCATCAAGAACATGGGGCCGGGGAAATACGGGATACGATGCGTGCCTCCCGGAGGCACGGACTGGCAGCAAACCACCACGATCGAGGGAACCCCCACCATCGACGCGTGGGTACCGGTCGGCGGAGGGCCTCTTCTGGTCGAGTTCGGCACACCGAGCACCCATATATTCATGGGATTTGTTCGTCCCACGTACGACGATACCGTCCTCAGCCGATTCGGCCCATGCCCCGCGGATGTGAGCTCCACCGGAGAGAGCAGCGGTGTGATCGACGGTGCGGACCTCGATGTGTTCTCCCAGGATTTCGGGAAGACCGGCGGTGTGTTTCCCGCGGACACGGACGGCGATGGAGACGTGGACGGTCTGGACCTGAATGTGGTGACGGCGGCTTACGGCACCGTATGTCCTCCCGGAGGCTCCACGATCACTGGCCGGATCGCCAATATGCACCTGGACCGGCCCCCCTTGTTTCAGGCCACCGCGCCCGGGGCGCCCTTCCCGGGCGCCTGGGTGGGCCTGAACGACTCTTCGGGTAAATGCGTGTACGCCCAGCCTGCGGATAATCAGGACACGGCCGAATTCTCCATCGAGGGCGTTCCTCCGGGATCGTATCAGCTCGTCATGTGGGACGAAGCCCTCGATCTGATCATCAGTTTCCTCACGGTCACGGTGCCCGACGGCGGCGGCGACGTGGACCTGGGAACGATTTCCGTATCGGACTGGTTCAGCCACCTCTGGAACTATGTGTACTACGACGACAACAACAACGGCGTTCCGGATCCGGGCGAAACCCCGATCCCGGGACAAAACATAAATCTCCGATTTCGTGACGGCACCATCTATCAGGCGGCCGCCACGGACTCTTCGGGTTTCGCCAATTTCGATGAAATCTTTCCGTTTTTTCACTGGCAGGTGGCGGAAGTCGACTTCGCGCGCCTGAACGCCACGGGATTCCGAGTGGTGGTGGACGAGGGGGGACCGGTGGATACGGCGAATCAGGCCCATCCCATATACGGCCGTGTGACTCCCCAGACCCAGATTTTCGACGGCGGCGGCATGGACCGCACGGAAGAGGGTGTGGTGCTGACCCAGGCTTTCCAGGTCTATGCAGGCCAGACCAACGTATTGCTGTGGGGCAAACAAGCCTATACCGGCGGAAACAACGGCGGCATATCGGGAATTGTGTTTTACGCTACGACCCGAGCGGAGGACGATCCGCGACTGGCCGCGGCCGAGCCTTGGGAACCGGGCATTCCGGACGTACAGGTTAACTTGTACCGAGACGGCGACGTGGATAATCCCCCTTACGGATGGGCCACGGGCGGCGCCAAAGGCCTCGAGGATATAGACTCGAACGGTAACGGCGTTTACGACGCGCCCGACGGACAGATCGACGACCTCGACCTGAGCGGCGGCGTAACCCTGGCGGACGTGGACAACGCCCCCTTCGGATGGGAAACGGGCGGCGCCATGGGGCTCGAAGATAAAGACTGGAACACGAACGGCGTGTTCGACCTGGGCGACGCCGTTCAGATCGCCCACACGGACAACTGGAACGCCTCGCTGCCGGAGAACTGCCCTGGGCTGGAGGGCGATCCCTACTTGCCCCCCGGCCTTAATCCGGGCGATTGTTTCGACGGGTTACGGAGTTGGAACCAGGTCCGGCCGGGTGTCTTTGACGGAGGGTACGCATTCGGCGGGATCGAGCTGGGTACGTATATTGTCGCCGTCGATTGGGCTCCTCCGGGTTATTCGCACCTGATGCCCGAGTCCAAAAACGTGGACTTCTGCGATGAATACGCGCCGGTCCCCGGAGCCATTCCACCTCCGTGTGCGGGGGACGACTATACGGTGCCGGTGGACGCGGAGCTCGAGCTGTTTCCCGGCGTGCCGTGCGCCCTGGCGGGCCAGACCGTGAAAATGTGCAACCGCAAACAGGTCACCGTCAAGTCCACGCTCAACGCGGCGGCGGATATTTACCTGAAGACCACGGTGCCGATCTCGGCCCATTTCGTGGGTAACATCAACAACGATCTCGGAGGCGAAGGCGACCCCATCAATCCGAGCTTCGGAGAAAAGAAGTCCATACCCTTCGTCCCGGTGTCCATGCGGGACCATACGGGCCGGGAAGTGGCGCGCATCTATGGGGATCAGTTCTCCAAATACAATGGGCTTGTTCCTTCCACCTATTCTCAGAATCTGCCCTGGCAGAGCGGCATGAGTCCGGCCATCTACTCGGTGTGCATCAACGACGCGGGACCGATAATCCAGGAAGACCCCATGAATCCGGGCACGTTCGAACTGGTCGTGGATCCCTTTTACCGTATGGAGTTTACGCAGTCCTGTTATGACTTCCAGTTTGCTCCGGGAACGACCACGTATCTTGATACGCCGGTGTTGCCCACGTCGGCCTGGGCGGCCAGGAACGAGTTTCCGGTGGATTGTGCGCCGCCCGACGGTACGCCGGTCATCGATTACGTCAGCGGTCCGGACGTGCAGTCCGACGGTTTTGGCGGGGCCTACGTACCTGCCGGCGGCGGAGCACTCATCTTCACGAGCCGGGGCACGGAAAGCGTGCCGAACCCCTTGTACGACGGGGATGGGACCCCACCCCAGATGATCGATCGCGACTTCGGATTCAGCGATACGGAAGGTACGGTCACGCTGAACGGTGCGCCTCTTACCGTGAATCCGGGTGACTGGACAAACAGTCAGATTACCGCCCAGGTTCCCGGCGCCGGAGTTTCAACGGGTCAGCTCGTGGTGACCCGCGGCGACAACGGAGTTTCCACCAGGATCGGGGTCACCGTGCACGTGGGCGCCACGGGTACGGTTCGTCACGTGCTGCCTCCAACGGCCGTGGACGCCACCCCCATCCAGGACGCCATAGACGCGGCGGCGCCCGGAGATCTCATACTGATTCATCAGGGGGCTTATTTTGAAAAGGTGATCATGTACAAGCCGGTCCTTCTCCAGGGATCGGGCGCTCGAGGCGCCATCATCAATGCCTTTAACACGCCGGCCAACAAACTCCAGCTTTGGCGCGATAAGATCGACGCGCTGGTAGCCTCGGGAGATATCGATCTACTGCCGGGGCAGGACACTCCTTTCTCGCCGTTCCCGAACACCGGACTCTTTCCCACGGAACAGGGCGCCGGCATTACGGTGCTGGGGCCGGATATCAGCCTGTCCCAACCCAATGAATTCGGCGGCGCCAACGCGGCCCTGATCGACGGTCTGGGGATTACCGGGGGAGATCGAGGGGGCGCCATATTTGTAGCCAGCTATGCGCCCGGCATCGAGATCAGTAACAACCGTCTGTACGGCAACTGGGGCACCTACGGAGGCGGCGTTCGATCCGGGCATCCCGTGACCGCTTTTGCGTTCGCGGCCCCGGTGGACTCCCAAAACGACGGGCTTTCCGTTCGCTATAACGAGATATTCAAGAACGGGGCCCTCAACGCCGGAATGGCGGGCAACGAAGGGGGCGGGGGAGGAATCGCAATCTATACGGGAACCGACAACTACGTCATTTCCGATTGTTTCGTCTGCGCTAATTTCTCCGCCGGATCAGCCGGCGGGATTCTTCACGAAGGCCTGAGCGAGGGCGGCGTGATCGCCAATAACCAGGTGGTGTTCAATCACCAGTTCCACCAGACCATCGGGGAACAAGCCGGCGGTGGTATATCCATCGGCGGGAGTTCGCCGGCTGCTGGAGAACTGACGCCGGGGTCGGGTTCCGTGGACGTGTACGCCAATCTGATCCAGGGGAATTACGCGGGCGCCGGGGACGGCGGAGGAATCCGGCTGTACTACGTGAACGGGCAGGACGTGCAGGCTTCGCCGGTCACGCCCTCCGCCTGGCACCGGGTGAATATCTATAACAACATGATCGTGAACAATGTAACGGGCAAGGCCGGGGCCGTGTCGTTTCAGGACTCCCCGGGCGCCAGGCTCTTTAATAACCAGATCACCTACAATGACAGTACCGCCACGGAAGGTACGGTGCTCAATCCGCCCGATTTGAACGGGGTGGCCAGCTCCACGCCTCAACCGGCGGGTATTTTGTCCAGGGTGCACAGCGCGGGATTGGCCTCGATCATCGCTACGGCCGTGGGAGGCGGCGCCAGTGGGCCCGAGTATGCCGCGTTTTCGAATCCGTTGCTGCTGAACAACATCCTCTGGAAAAACCGGTCGTTCAGATGGCAACTGGATCCGGCGAGCATGGCCCCCAACGGCGAGTTGGTGCTCACGACGCCTCCGTGGAATGACCTCGACGTGCTCGGCGCGCCGGCAGGCTCCATGCTCGACCCGAGGTACTGTTTCATGACGGACACCACGGGCTATCATGCTTCCAATGTGGATGGAGACCCCGGTGCGGGCGCGCCCGGAGACGGGGACGATCCCTTCGTTAGTGCGTATTTCAACGACAGTGTCGCGACTCCCAATTTGCCGGACAGGGTGTTTGATACGGCGGCGGCGTTGGACGAAGGCGGCAACTTCATCGATATCGCCTTCCAGCCGCTCTATGTGACCGGTGACTATCATATTACCTCGGGTTCACTCCCGCACAACAGCGGGAATGCCGCTTCTCTGCCCTTTGCGGTCCCTGAGGATTATGACGGCCAGGGCAGGCAGAACGGGACCATCGATATCGGAGCCGACGAATTCTATTAGAAAGCAGGATCATAGCCGGCATGCATTGGCTCCGCTGCGGGATGCCGAGGCGGAGCCCCAAAGGACGGAAAGGAGCAACTAATGAATAGGCGCATCATTTACCCGCTGTTGATCGTGCCGCTGTTGTTGGGTCTGTTGGGGCCATGGAGCGCTCAGGGCGCTTTCGTCCAATGTCCCGGAGATGTGGACATGGACGGCGTTTCGGACGATCCCAATATTCAGTGCATTCACCTGGCGGGCGCCGACGGTTTCGCGCGGATGGCGGACGGGTATTCCCAGTACATGTTGGGTTTTGGGTTGGTGGATCCGTCCACCCTCGAGACGGAGGTGGTGGCCAACTATACGCTCAAGTCGTGGTGTCCGGCGCCGCTCATCGTTGTCAAGGAAGGTCACGAGCTATACCTCACCATGACCAACGTGGGGATGGCGGTTCGCACGGATCTGTTCGATCCACATTCGATTCACTGGCACGGGTTTCCTCATGCGGCGCCCATCTTCGACGGATTGCCCGAACCCTCGCCAACGGCTGTGATGGGAGCCAGTTTTACGTACGCCTATTTCGCGGCCCAGCCGGGCAACTACTTCTATCACTGCCACGTTGAAGCCAGCGAGCACATGCAAATGGGCATGATCGGCCCGCTGTGGGTGACCCCCGCGCAGGACGACCTTCCCAATGGAACCGTTCTCGCGGGCGGGTTCGTGCATCACACGGGGTACACCTATGCATACAACGACGGAGACGGCTCCACCTACTACGACGTGGGCTATCCCGTCCAGCTAACGGGGTTCGATTCCAACTTCCACGACGCCAGTGAAACGATCCAGCCCTTGCCCTTCGCGGCCATGAAAGACAACTATCCCATGATCAACGGCAGGGGATACCCGTATAACATTAATACTTTCGATCCCGACGCCATGCCGGCCGATCCCAACGCCATTGTGAACAAAGAGGGGTTCATCTCCCAGCGGTACCACAGTCTGATTCAGGCCGCCGCGGGCGACAAGATCCTCCTTCGAGTGAGCAACGTCTCCACCACGGATATCTGGGCCATAACCACGACCTTGGGCGTTCCCATGAAAATCGTGGGCCGGGGCGCCGAACTTCTGCGAGGAGAAACGGGTATCGATACGTCCTACGAGGTGCAGGTGCTGAACGTGGGTGGGGGGCAGGCCTACGACGTGATTGTGGATACCGCCGGGGTCGAGCCGGGAACCTATTTCCTCCACACGACCAATCTGAATTTTATGTGCAACAATCAAGAGGAACGCGGTGGACTGATCACGGAAATCGTAATCAGCCCGTTAATTTGAGGGAGGAGGCGCTCCATGTACAGATTCATAAGCAGGAGAGGATCGATGGCTCTCTGTGCGGCAACGCTGCTGCTTTGCTTCTGGGCGTTCCAGGCGCAGGCGCAGATCGAGGGTATCACGGGGACTTCTCCCAATCCGGTCTTTAGTTTCGTTGCTGAAACCGCAAGTATCCAAACCGTCACGATTAACCTCAGAAACAATCTGCCGGCCCCTGCCGGAAACGTGTCCCTGGTTTTTCCCGGGCACAAAGTAACGGCCACCGGAGGTGTTCAGGGTGTTTTGACCCGGGAAGCCGAACCGGGCGGAGTCAGCGTGGTTACCTACACCTTTACGGTGGATCATCCCGGCAGCTATCAGTACCACTGCGGCACGAGGCCGGACTTCATGGTGGAAATGGGTCTCGCGGGCGCCATCATCGTGAGGCCCCTTGGATATGATTTCACCGACCCGGACACCTACACCGCGTATGGGCACGAGGGAAGTTTCTACGGTCACGAGGAGCTGTACTTCCTCACGGAAATGGACCCGGTTATTCACAACTACGTCGAGGCCGGCCAATACGATTCGGTCAATACCAACGACTATTTTGAGGTGATGTGGTTCATCAACGGACGCAACTTCCCGGACGTGATGACGGACGCCGGGGTGCCGTGGCTGCCGAATCAGCCGTACAATTGCCAGCCGAAGATGCGTGCAGGAGACAAGTTCCTGATTAGACTTATCAACGCAGGCAGGGACGGACACCCCATGCACTATCACGGGAACGACTTTACCGTGATCGCCATCAACGGAAGGATGCTGGAAAGCGCGCCTGGAAACGGGCCGGATTTGGGGTGGAAGGCTACGACATTCACCATCGAACCGGGACAGACGGCGGATCTCATTTGGACGTGGAGCGGCAAGGAACTGTTCCCGCAGAGATATCGCTATTTCAGGGCCATCATCTGGAGGGCGGCATTTGCCACACCGGACCTGGACCCGATTAGAGAAGTCGTAAAAATGAGATACCTGGGCGGAAACGCCTTCGGCCTGCTCAGAGGCCAGGAGGGTACGACGATCCGGCCTTGGGCCGCGGGATCGCGTCTGGCCCTCACGGACCATGGGAAACCGTTTCCCGTCATTATTCCTCCCCGGGACGATCTCTCGTTCGGGCAGTTCTATCACGGGAGCCCGTTTATGGGAGCCGAGGGAGTCTTGCCCCCCAGTCACCCGGCTTTGAACGCCAATGGCGGTTTCTTTTATATGTGGCATTCTCACACGGAAAAAGAGCTGACGAACAACGACATTTGGCCGGGAGGTTATGTCACCTTCATGATTGTAGAACCCCCGAACGTGGCCATGGAGATGCCGGTCAATTAAATGAAGGAGGCAGCGAACATGCGCAGCACTCGAACCATTTCATTCGGGCGGATTCTTCTGGTCATTGCCCTGGTGGTTTGCATACCCGGGATATCCTCCGCCGCTACCTATAACCTGACCGCCAAAGTGATGATCATGAATATGCCGGAAGGCGGTCCGGCGGTCACGATGTGGGCCTACGCCCTGGACGGCGGTACGGCGACCGTTCCGGGTCCGGTACTGGTAGTACCTCCCGGTGACGATACACTGATCATTAACCTGACCAACGAATTGCCGGTTCCAACCTCTCTGCTGATTCGCGGTCAGATGAAGTCCCCTTTGGACCCCGCGGTCCCCGTGTGGACGGACGGTCTTACGGACGCCGTTCTGTCGACCGGATCCAGACCGGCGGGAAACGTGACGGGACGGGTGCGTTCCTTCGATAAGGAAACGGCCCCGACGACCACGGTGACCTATACCTGGAGTGGAGTCAAGATGGGAACGTACCTCTATGGAAGCGGTACGAATATGGCCGTCCAGGGGCAGATGGGCCTCTACGGCGCATTGAAGAAAGACGCCGGGCCCCTCAATGCTTACGGTGCGCCGGCCACGGCATATGATGATGAGACGATCATGCTTTTCCACGAAGTGGATCCGGTGATCCATGGCCATGTGGCCGCGGACACCTACGGCCCCGGAAAAACGCTGACGAGCACCATCGACTACCATCCCACGTATTTTCTGATCAATGGGGAAGCGTTTACGGACGTCGCGCCCCTGATCCTCGATTCGCTGGTGGCGGGAAGCCGGGCGCTCCTGCGGTTTCTTAATGCGGGTCTCGAGACCCACATACCGCTGATTTACGGGATGTACATGTCACAGGTGGCCGAAGATGGCATCCCATTAAATTATCCGTTACAGACGTACCTGCTGACGCTGGCGCCGGGCAAGACCATGGACGCGATTCTACAGACCACCTCCGACGTGACCGGCGATATCCCCGTCTTTGATCGAAGATTGTTTCTCACCAACGACGGGAGTTCCCTATCGGGCGGAATGATGGGTTACCTGACCATTTGCGTCGAGGATCCGACCGGACTCGTGAACGACCTGGCGGACTTCGACGGAGACGGAGATGCGGACGGCGAAGACCTGGTAGCGTTTTTTGCAGCCTACAATGCCGCTTTGCCCAGCGCGGACTTGAACGGCGACACATTGGTGAACGATGCGGACGTTATTGTATTCGCGAATAATTTCGGTACGTTCATACCTACCGTCTGCCCCTAGGGCATCCTAGATCAGGACTTTCGACGAAAGAAACGATTTTCCTGTTGAGAGCGGCGACCGGGACGATGAGGCTCGGGGCCGCTCTCGTTTCTTGGGTCCGAAAAACCGCAGGAAGCGTTTGTCGTAGCAACATTCTCTTTTCCCTGTTTGTGAACAGGAACCTCGTCATGTAAGATGGGAGTGCTGCTGTTTTGTATCCGAAGCGGACCGGCTGCATGTTTCCACGGCCAGGAACCCTTTGGAGCTTGAAATCGGGAAATCCAAGCCACAGGGAGGAAAGGGCGAATGCGAACCATCCTTCTAATCTCCATTCTGGTTTTCATGTTTGGGACGGCCGGCTGCCAAACGACCCCTCCAGTACCAACTCCGGAGAAGGTCCCTGAGGCTACACCGACCTCCTGGGCGGACGAATGGGGCATTGAATTCGTAAGCCTGAGGCTCACCGCGTCGGACCAGATGCTGGATTTCCGTTACCGCATTGTGGATCCGGACAAAGCGTCCAAGATCACCAAAAGGCCGGTCAAAGCTCATGCCGTTCATGAGCGGACGGGAGCTATCCACAGCATCCCGGTCACCAAGCTTGGTCCTCTTCGCGGCTCCGCCGTGAAACCGATAATCAACCGCGTGTACGTGATTCTGTTTTCCAACGCGGGGGGACTGGTAAGAAGAGGCGATACCATGACCGTAGTCATCGGCGACTTCCGGGCGGAGCATCTGAAAGTGGAGTAGGACGGTCTTTTGAAGTCGTTCCAATATTACTTCTATACTAAGGAATGTATATGCAAAGGAATTCTGTTTTTTTCTGGGGTTTATTGACGCTGTTGACTTTGGTGTTTGTTTGCCGTCAGCCCGGAGCTCTTGCCGAGACAAAGGATAAGGGTATGCGTGCGGCGGAATCACAGGCCTTCGCGGTCCCCCAAGAGCAGAAACAGGCATGGGAGGACATCCAGAGCTTCCTTCAGAAAGATTATAACGTCTGTCTGGAACATTGCGGCTCCGATGCGTCATGCGAAGAAAAGTGCGAAAAAGCATTCAATTATAGGAAAGAAATCGAGTACAATAAGCTCATGCGGAATTCGCCTGCAAACAACTAACGCAGGCAAAGACGCTGTAATCGTGCTCTGACTTTCCTATGGAGGCTTTGACTTGCCGGACGTGAATATCCAAAGGGAGCAGAGGCCAAAGTCGTACTCAAATCACAAAGGAGGGAGATGGATGAGGCGTTCTTGTTTCATGTTTTTGATGGTGATTTTCTTGGCATCCTTCGGTTTCGTATTCGGAGGGTGGGCGATGGCCGATGACACCATGGCGAAAGGGGAGTCGTGTCACTATTGCGGAATGATGAAATCCAAGTTCGGTCATACATGGATGGTCATTGAATACGATGGAGGCTCCAAAACGGAAGTCTGTTCGATTCACTGCGGCGCGATCGATCTGGCTTTGAATATCGACAAAGCTCCCGTTACCATCACGGTCGGGGATTACTCGACCAAAAATCCGATTAACGCCGAGAAGGCCTACTGGGTGTTAGGCGGAAGTAAGATGGGCGTCATGACTACCAGGGCCAAATGGGCGTTCGAGGAGAAATCGGCTGCCGACGGGTTCATTCAGGAGTTCAGCGGAACTCCGGCCACGTTTGACGAGGCCGTCAAAGCCGCGTTTGAAGACATGTACCAGGACACCCAGATGATCCGCAAGAAGCGTGCTATGATGAGGATGAAACAAGGTAAGTAGCGCATCCGCTCAACGGGTTGTTGGGGACCCGCCACCGGCGGGTTCCCCGTCAAACCCACACGTGGTGAGTTACGCGCGGCCGGTCTATCCGGCCCGACAACACTGCTTCGTACCGGCGTCGGCTTGAAACCTTTCGAAAGGGAAGCACGGGGGATCCGCCGGAGGCGAATTTCAAAATTCCGTCCCCATCGATGGCCAGGTGACAATAGTGCCCCCGACCGTTAAACGGATTGTGATCGTATTTCTTATGCTCGGAATGTGGCCCGTCGCCGTTCCGGACCCGGTACGGTCGCAGGATTTCAAATTCAAGTTCCCGAAGTGTCCGTTCCAGGACCTCTTTCAGACCCCGATTTACATTGAGTTCACGGACGGCAAGTCCATGGGCGCTCGCTCTCTCCATTGTCTGGCCATCTATCTGTCCATGCGATTTGATCGGCAGATCAAAGGAATTGCCGTGGGCGATTACTACACCAAAGAAATCATCGATGCGGAAACCGCCTATTGGGTGATTTCAGAAGACAAGAAAAATCCCACAACCGGACGAGACAAGAGCGCATTCGGCAGAGAAATCGAAGCTCGTTTGTACGCGGAACAGACCGGAGGACGAGTGGTCGCGTTTGACGAAGCGATCAAAGCGGCTTTTGAAGATATGAAAGATACCGTCCTCCAGAAGCTCAACAAGGAAGGGAGGCGTACCCCATGAAAGCACTCAGTGTTCGTTGCATGCTGTTCCTTGTGTGCCTGTGTCTTTCAGCGGCAGCTTCAGGTCAAAGTCCGACCGACCTCGCGCCGTCCAAGCCGTCCGCTAAAGACAAATGTCCCGTCTGCGGTATGTTTGTGGCCAAGTATCCGGACTGGACGGCTCAGATCGTCCACAAAGACGGTACGCGGGTGTACTTTGACGGAGCCAAGGACCTGTTCAAATATTATTTCAATATCAATAAATACGATTCCAAAAAGAGCCGGAGCGACGTCGCTTCGATCTGGGTAACCGAATACTACGATCTTCGGCTTATCGATGGTTTCAAGGCCTACTATGTGATGGGGAGCACGGTGTACGGACCCATGGGGCGGGAATTGATTCCTCAGAAAAGCAAGGAAGAGGCGGACGAATTCATGAAAGACCATGGGGGCAACCGCGTTCTGACGTTCGACAAAGTGACGCCGGAAATGGTCCGAAAATTAGATGAATGAACTCAGTCGAGTCCAATGAAGAAGTCGGACCTGTATGTAATCTTCATTCTTGGGTGCGGGCTGGTGCTCGCGTTTCTCGCCTTGGTTTACCCAAGGATCGTCGGGGACGCCCATCAAGAGAGGATTGCAAGAGAACGACGATTGGTGGGAGAACTTCAGATCACGGATCTGTGCCTGTTTACCGAAGCCAGGTATACGCGGCACCTGTCCCAGGCGGACACGCATGCCCCGTTTCAGGACCACCCCATGTCGCTCGAGCATTTCCCCTCGGGCTCCATCGTACAACCGCCGTTTCGCTTGATCCGGGCCTACACGGGAAGCGGTACGGAACCGGAAGCCCTCCCAGGCCCATCGTTGGGCACGGTTGCAGGACCCCCACCGAAGTGAACGGATGATCGGAAGCGATTTTCAATCGCATCCTGTGCAGCGGGACTTGGAGAGCGGCTTCCCCGGTGACGGTCAAGTCCACCGAACTATGAAAGAACAATGCAATGCGATGGCTTGAGAGGCAGAGAAACTTTTTGGAATTCACGCTGTCCTCACTCTTGAGGAGGAAGTGGAAGAACGCCTCCCTGGCGCTGGTGTACGCGCTGATCGTGTTTCTCCTGTCCTCGGTCGTGTTCCTGGCCAACGCACTCCGAAAGGAAGCGTTGTCACTGTTGAAAGACGCTCCGGAGATGATTGTTCAGCGGATGGTGGCCGGCAGGCACGATCTGATCCCTCTGGGCTACGCGGACGGTATAGGTGAGATTCGAGGGGTCCGTTCCGTGCACGGCAGGTTGTGGGGATACTACTATCATCCCGCGAATCGGGCGAACTACACCATCATGGTTCCCGAAGAATTCAGCTATGGAGACCAGGATATCGTTGTGGGAAACGGGGTGCTCCGGAGTTGGGAAACTCGCCGAGATCCGGGGCTCTACTTCAGGACCTTCAACGGGGAAACGATGGTCATGAACGTAAAGGAATCGTTTGACGCATCCAGCGAGTTGGTCACGAGCGATCTGGTCCTCATGTCGGAAAACGCGTTTCGGCGCCTGTTCGGGATGGGTGAAGGCTTGTTCACCGACCTGGCGGTAATCATTCGAAATCCGGCCGAGTATGAAGTAATCGCAGAGAAAATCGTCACTCTTTTTCCCGATACCCGCCCCATTCTCAGGGATGAGATCGAACGTACCTACGCCTCCTTGTTTGACTGGCGAAGCGGGTACGCCGTCATTCTCCTCATAGGCGCGGGCATGGCCTTCTTTATTTTTGCATGGGATAAGGCCACCGGGCTCAGCGACGAAGAGAAGAAGGAAATCGGCATCCTGAAGGCCCTGGGCTGGGATACGGGAGATGTGTTGGCCGTGAAGTTCTGGGAAGGCGTGGTCATTTCGCTCACCGCCTTTTTCATCGGCGTCATTGTGGCCTATATGCATGTGTTCCTTCTATCGGCTCCGCTTTTCTCTCATGCATTCAAGGGCTGGTCCGTTCTCTATCCCGAATTCACGCTCGCGCCTTCCATCGATGCGTATCAGCTTGCCATATTGTTCTGCCTGACGGTGCTCCCGTACACGGTGATTACCGTCATTCCCACGTGGCGGGTGTCGGTGACCGAACCCGATAGTGTGATGAAACAGATATAAATATGATCGAACTGCAGGAAGTCAGCAAGACATACAGCGCCGGGCGGCGGAACGAATTCAGAGCGCTTCGGGGAGTCACGCTGGCCCTGAACACGAATGAGATCACCGTCATTCGAGGTCCCAGCGGCTCGGGGAAGACCACGCTTCTGAGCATCATCGGCTGCATGACCCGGCCTACATCGGGCAGGGTCCATGTATCGGGAACGGAAGTGACCAGTCTGCCGGAGCGATTCCTGTCCGAGATCCGGAGAAAGACATTCGGCTTCATATTCCAGATGTTCAACCTGATCCGAGGCATATCCGTCGTTGAAAACGTAATGATCCCCGCCTATCCCATCGGCGCAAGACACGGGTTGATTAAGAAGAAGGCCGAAGGGCTCCTGGAACAGTTGAAAATAGCCTCAAAGGCGAATGAGCCGACGGAGCATCTTTCGGGGGGGGAAAAGCAGCGAGTGGCCATCGCCAGAGCGCTGATCAACGATCCCGAGGTCATCATTGCCGACGAACCGACGGCTCATCTGGATACCGCTCTTGGAGAAGAGTTTATGTCCATCATTTCAGGACTTTGCAGTAAGGGAAGAACCGTGCTCATGGCCAGTCACGATCCTCTGGTGTTTGGTTCGAGTATCGTTCACCGCGTGATCGATATCAGGGATGGAATGATAAGCCGGGAGCGTTGACCCATTGATCCTGAACCCCGCCATTATTGCGCTGATTGTAGGCTCCCTGCTCACTTCCTTCATTTCGCTGTATTCGTCCATGATCGGAGCTCGCATCCTGAAGCACTGGAATCTGAAAAGCGGAAGCGAACTCCAACTGGCCCTCGAGCACAAAACCTATCTGGTCTCGACCGTGCTGGCCTACGTGATGGGATTTCAGGTGGTTTTGTTGTTTCTGTTTGTCTATACCGCGGATCGTATTCATCCTCTGTTCATAGGCGCCATGTGCGCGGCGGGTTCTCTGAACGCCAACAGCTTCGGATATCTCGCGCTCGTGGTCAAAATTCTGAGCGTATTTCTGAGCGGCATCTGGTTAATACTGAACTACACGGACCATCGGGGCTACGACTATCCCCTCATCCGATTGAAGTATAAATTCCTGTTCTTTGTGACTGCCGCTCTGCTGGCCGACAGCGCTCTCGAGGTTTCCTATTTCCTGGACTTGGAGCCGGATGTCATCACCTCGTGCTGCGGGTCGTTATTCAGCGAAGACGCACCCACAATTACCGGTACTTTGACGAGTATGTATCCGCCGGCGGCCATGGCTTTTTTCTTTCTCACGGTGGTTGTGACCACGAGGACCGGGCTCCATTTCCTCATTACCGGGAACGGTTGGAAGCTTTTCTCCTATCTCAGCTCTCTCCTGTTCGTGGTGGGCATCGTTTCACTGATTTCTTTCATTTCTGTTTATTACTACGAGCTTCCGACTCATCACTGCCCGTTTTGTGTTCTTCAGAAAGAGTATGGATATATCGGCTACCCGCTTTATCTTTTCCTCTTGGGATCCGGGATAACGGGTACGGCCGTTCGGGTAATTGGCCGGCATCGGCAAACGCCTTCCCTCCAGGATAGTATTCCCGCGCTTCAGAGGCGGTTGTGTATTATCGCCATGGCGGGTTTCGTTCTATTTACCGGTATCTCCGTTTACCCAATGATTATGTCGGACTTCATACTCCTGTCATAATCGAAGGTCGGGGATGCTTTTTTGCGATCTCTGGGATGTTGGAATTGAATGGATGTGACCAGGATCAGGGCCTTCACGCATGTAGCATTCGAACCCTCGTTCGACGGAGGGTGATTCAGAACGCCTTGACGTGCGTTCGCCGATCTGCTTGAATTTTTTCATATATGCGGCCTTTTGAAATATCCGCCCGCGGGTAACTGGGACGAAACAAAAGGCGCTTCCGCCTAAGGAATCATTAGATTGGGACCATGTCCCGAACAATGGAGGCAGACAAACATGAAATATCCCATCCGGAACATCAGCCTCAAAAACCGAGGTCTGGTGATGGTTGGGGTCGTGATACTGGCGTTCGTATTGGGTTACGCGTTCAGGAATGTGACTTCCGGGGTTCAGGCGAAACAGGATAACCGGCCGCTTTCGGAGACCACAGCCGAAGAAACACCAGGAGTGAGGACGGTGTACGTATGCTCGATGAGCTGTTTGCCACCCGCGAATGAGCCCGGGAATTGCCCGGTGTGCGGTATGAAGTTGATCCCTATGCTGCTGGGGGACAAGGAGGAGCAGGATAAGGCGAAGCTGGTGTTGGGAGAGGAGGCTATTAGACGGGCTGAAGTGCGTATTCAGCCTGTCGAACGGAAGTTTGTTTCGGCGGAGGTCCGGATGTTCGGACAGATCGAATATGATCCCGCGCACATGAGCTACGTATCGGCTTTCATGCCCGGCGTCATAGATCGCGTTTACGTGAAACGGGCCGGGCAGACGGTGCGCTGGCACGACCGCCTTTTCGATCTCTACTCGTCGGATCTGTATTTTACCCAGCAGGAACTGGTGAGCGTCATGAAGACGATTCCCAGTTTTCTTGCGTTTCAGGCCAAGACGCCGTACACCGCCAGGAAAGCCCTGACTCAATCCAGAAGCACGGGAGAAGGCGCGAAGGCCGATTCCCCCGAATACAAGGAAGCCATGGATAAACTGGCCGCTATCCGGCACAAGCTACATATACTCGGATTGCCTAAAGCGGATATCGACGAGCTGATGAAACTGGGAGAGCCTACGGGGATCGCCGGCGTATACGCGACAAAAGCCGGGGTGGTCATCGAGCAGAACGCATATGAAGGCGCCTTTGTGAACACGGGGACTCCCATTTTTACCATCGGAGACCCCCGATATGTGTGGGCGAGACTGGACGCTTACGAATCGGATTTTCCGTGGCTGCACAGGGAGCAAAAGGTGGAATTCGAGACGGACGCGTATCCCGGTGTCACGTTTACAGGCAAGATCGTATTCATCGATCCGACCTTCGATCCGAATAAACGGACGTTCAAAATCGGCGCCCTGTATCCGGACGAGGAACGAAAATTGAGGCCGAATATGCTCGTGCGGGCCAAAGCATACGCGGAGTTGACGGCGGACGGCAAGGTCAGAACCGATTTCACGGGAGACGATGAGGCTCCCTTGGTGATTCCTGCTTCGGCGCCGTTGATCACCGGGGAAAGAGCCATTGTGTACGTGGCCGTGCCCGGAGAAAACATCACCTTCGAGGGACGCGAAGTGGTTCTGGGCTGCAAGGCGAAGGACTATTATCTGGTCCGCGAGGGGCTCGAAGAGGGAGAACTCGTGGTGGTCAACGGCAACTTCAAACTCGACAGCGCCATGCAGATCCTGGCCAAGCCGAGCATGATGAATTCCCATCGAGCCGACGCGGAATCCGACCCTCGTCCATGACCACCCCTCGTACGGCGAAGATCGGTCACGGGGGGAAACTTTTGAAAAAAGTTTCCCCCCGTTGGCCCTCTTTCAAAACCCTTTAGGTGGGCGCCACCCTTCGGGAGGCGCGCACACCGGGCAATAGCCCTGTGTGAGTGCTTTCCGAGCCGGCGTCCGGAACATGTGCTTTCGTCCAGGATCTTTCCGGCACGGGTGACTGTGGGTGAGACCTGCGCGAAAAGCTTTGAAAAGGGCCCCAGGGGGCGTATCCACCCGTAAGTTTGAGGGATCGATCACCAAATTTCGAGGCGCGCTGTCGTTTGTCCTGGATAGACCACATTACCCGGTTCTGCATTGAGCGAAAAACCGTGGTTTTCATGCTGGCGGCCTTCGTTGTCGTATGGGGCGTCATAGTGGCGCCTTTTGATTGGAACATCAAAGGCCTGGTTCGTGATCCCGTTCCCGTGGACGCCATCCCGGATATCGGCGAAAATCAGCAGATCGTGTTCACCAACTGGGAAGGTCGCTCTCCCAGGGACGTGAACGAGCAGATCACCTATCCTCTCTCCGTAACCCTCCTTGGAATCTCCGGCGTTAAGAGCATTCGAAGCTATTCCATGTTCGGTTTTTCCACCATCTACCTCATTTTTGAAGACGGCGTGGATTTCTACTGGGCGCGCACCCGCGTCCTCGAGAACCTCAGCAGTCTGCCCCCTTCCAGCCTGCCGGCAGGGGTTCGGCCTTCGCTGGGTCCGGACGCCACGACCCTGGGGCAGGTATTTTGGTACACTCTCGAGACTCAGGACTCCGAGGGAAACCCGACGGGAGGGTGGGACCTGCACGAGCTGAGAACCATTCAGGACTGGTATGTGCGGTATGCCTTGCTCGGTGTCGACGGTGTCAGCGAGGTGGCCTCCATAGGCGGGTTTGTCAGGGAATACCAGGTGGACGTGAATCCGGACCTGATGCGGGCCTTCAACGTGAAGCTGGAAGAGGTCGTGTCCGCGGTGCAACGCTCGAACGTGGACGTCGGAGCCAGGACCATCGAAGTCAATCGGGTGGAATACGTGATTCGAGGGCTGGGTTTTATCAAGAGCCTCGAGGATCTCAAGCGCGTTTTAGTCAAGACGAATCAAGGCATTCCCGTTTTTCTGGACAGCATTGCCAACGTGACCTATGGCCCCGCGTCCCGAAGGGGCGTGCTGGACAAGGGGGGAAGGGAGGCCGTGGGTGGCGTGGTGGTGGCCCGTTTCGGCGAAAACCCGCTCGCCGTCATCCAGGCGGTTAAAAGGAAAATACAAGAGGTATCCATCGGATTGCCGAAAAAGACCTTGCCCGACGGTACTGTGAGCCAGGTTCGGATCGTTCCGTTCTACGACCGGACAAAGCTGATCAACGAGACACTGGAGACCCTCCGAACCGCGCTGAACGGCGAAGTGCTGATGGTGATTGTGGTCGTACTCGTTCTTCTGGCTCATCTCTGGAGTTCGGTCCTCATTTCGAGCGTCCTTCCTCTGGCGGTTCTCATGTGTTTCATCGCTATGAAGATCTTTCGGGTGGACGCCAATATCGTGGCCTTGTCCGGGATCGCCATTGCCATAGGCACCATCGTGGACATGGGGGTGATTGTCTGCGAGAACATCGTTCGACACCTGCAGCAGGCGACTCGGGACGAAGACCGGGTGAAAGTGCTGTTTCAAGCCTGCAGGGAAGTGGGCGGCGCGGTGGTCACAGCCGTTTCCACCACCATCGTCGGTTTCCTTCCCGTGTTCGCCATGGAGGGGCCGGAAGGAAAGCTCTTCCAACCCCTCGCGTTCACCAAAACCTTTGCCCTGTTCGCCTCCGTCATCGTGGCCCTCACCCTCATTCCGCCCCTGGCCCGCGTTTTTTTCGCGCGAGAGCACAAGCCTCGGAATTACGGTTGGATCTGGTACGAGTCCCTCATTTATGTAGGAGCAGTGGTGGCCTTTCTCCTGAATTGGCAGGCGGGCGTGATCATCGCGCTGGTCGGCGTGTATCGCCTGATCCTGAGAAGGGTTTCCGAACGGTGGGAAAGGCGTTTGCGTTCCTGGGCGACCTTTGCGGCGGCCGGGTTCGTGCTGTTTCTGCTTGCCAAACACTGGCTTCCCCTCGGTCCGGCCGAGGGTTTGATTCGAAATATCGTTTTTGTAGGCGTGCTCATGGGGGGCATTCTGGTCCTGTTCCTGTTGTTTCAACGGCGCTACGAACGGATATTGACCTGGTGTCTGGATCATAAACGGGCCTTCCTGTCCATCCCTTTGATGGCGACTTTCCTCGGCGCTTTGGTGTGGCTAGGCTTTGATCCCATGCTGGGGTGGTTGCCGAACTCGTGGATTTCGTCCGCTCCCGTGTCGTACGTGGCTCGCAAGTTCCCGGGCCTGGGCAAAGAGTTCATGCCCTTCCTGGACGAAGGGTCCTACCTGTTCATGCCGACCACCATGCCCCACGCATCCATAGAGGAGGCATTGGATATCATACAGAAACAGGATCGAGCCATTCAGGCCATCCCGGAAGTGGAAGAAGTGGTGGGCAAGCTGGGCCGCGTCGACTCGGCTCTGGACCCGGCCCCGCTTTCCATGATCGAAACCGTGATAAACTATAAGTCCGAATATTTGTTGGACCAAAAAGATAAACCGATCCTTTATAAATACGATTCGGAAGGCACGGACTGGTTTCGAGATGAAAAAGGAACGCCGTTGCTCGCCCCGGACGGAAAGCGCTACCGGGTGCGGGGTCGCTATGTCCGCGACGAATCCAACCGACTGATCCCGGATTCCGGAGGGCGTCCGTTCCGGCTCTGGAGACTTCCCCTCGACCCGGCCGTCAACCCCGAGCGAGAGGCCTGGTCCGGCATTCGAAAGCCCGAGGACATCTGGGACCGCATCGTCGAGGCGGCGTACATTCCCGGTGCGACCTCGGCTCCCATCCTGCAGCCGATTTCAGCGAGAATCGTCATGCTGCAGAGCGGAATTCGCGCTTCCATGGGAATCAGGGTCAGCGGGTCCGATCTGGAAAGCATTCAGCAAGCCGCGCTCGCCATCGAGAGAAATCTCAGAAAAGTGTCTTCCATCAAGCCGGATACCGTTATCGCGGACCGGATCATCGGCAAGCCCTATGTCGAGATCGACATCCAACGGGAGATCATTGCCCAGTATTCCATCGATATCAAACGGGTTCAGGACACCATCGAGGCGGCCATTGGCGGCAAGCCTATCAGTACCACAGTGGAAGGTCGGGAACGTTACGACATCCGGGTGCGGTACCTGCGGGAGCTTCGGGACAGCATCGAGACCCTGGGAGACATCCTCGTTCCCGCTCCCGACGGCGTCCAGATCCCCTTGAGACAACTGGCCCGGATCAATTACGTCCAGGGCCCCCAGGTCATCAAAAGCGAGGATACGTTTCTGACCGGGTATGTGCTCTTCGACAAAGTGCCCGAGTACGCGGAAGTGGAAGCCGTCGAACAGGCAAGCCGATACCTCCGTCAAGCCATCGAGGACGGGGAACTGGAACTTCCCGAAGGGATCAGTTTCAGTTTTACGGGCAATTATCAGAACCAGGTGCGCTCCGAAAAGAAACTTCGACTGATTCTGCCCCTCGCCCTGTTCATCGTTTTCCTGATTCTGTATCTGCACTTCAATTCCGCGGTCACGAGCCTGCTCGTGTTCTCCGGCATCGTTGTAGCCTGGGCCGGCGGTTTCATCATGATCTGGCTGTACGGCCAGCCGTGGTTTCTGAATTTTCACGTCTTCGGAACGCACATGGGCGACCTGTTCCAGGTGCATCCCATGAATTTGAGCGTGGCCGTGTGGGTGGGCTTCCTGGCGCTTTTCGGCATCGCCTCCGACGACGGCGTGGTCATGGCCACGTACCTCAATACGACCTTCTCGGAACGGTCGACCGGATCTCGCGAGGAAATCCGTCGGGCCACCGTGACCGCCAGCCTGAGACGTATTCGGCCCTGCCTCATCACCACGGCGACCACCGTTATGGCGTTGCTCCCCGTGCTGTCCTCCACGGGCAAGGGGGCGGATATCATGGTGCCCATGGCCATTCCGTCCTTCGGCGGAATGCTGCTCGAAGTCATCACCATGCTGGTGGTGCCCGTGCTGTACTGCGCCGTCAAAGAGCGGAAATTGGAGAGGGACCAAGTGCCCGCCCGCTTGGTTGTCCAACAAAAAACTCCTTCTCCCTTTGAGGGAATGTCGGGATGAGGGTATCCACTCTTCTCCCTCTGTCGCAGACCCCGAGTTTGCCGTAGGCCGTGAGCCTGTCGAACCGGTCGAAGGGGGAAGAATGTCGGGATGAGGGCGTTTGCTCCACGCTGTCGCAGCTTTCGCAGCTTTCGCAGCGAGAAAGAGGCGTGAATTGTGATTAACGGTTCTCCGGCCGGAGGGGCGGGTTTCAAACCCGCCCTCAGCAGGTGTCGATCGACCTCATTAAGGAAAGGACTGCCACATGCCCATTGTCCGAATCGAAACACGAAAAGGCTGGACCCGGCAGGAAAAGGACCGATTGATCCAGGCCCTGCACGAATCCATGGTAGCGTGCCTCCAGATTCCGGAATACGACAAGCTCATCCGCCTGGTGGAATACGATCGCGAGGATTTCGTGACGCCGCCCGCCTGCACCGGGAACTACGTTCTCATCGAAATCTCCCTGTTCTCCGGAAGATCCCTCGACGCCAAACGGGCCCTGTACCAGACCGTGGTGGCCAAGCTCTCCCAAATGGGCGTTCCCGCCAACAACATCCGCGTCGTACTTCACGAGGTCCCGAGGGACGATTGGGGCATTCGTGGGGGCGTTCCGGCTTCGGAAGTTGAGCTGGGGTTCAAGGTGGATGTGTAGTGACCCCGAAAATCACAAAGGGGTCACGCCGTTGGACGTAACCCCTGGATATGCATGGAGGCGGCAACCGGACTCGAACCGGTGAATAACGGTTTTGCAGACCGCTGCCTTAGCCACTTGGCTATGCCGCCTTGGATCTTTATGGTAAAGAAATTTAATATCACACGTTTGAGTGCTCTGCAACATGAAAATGGGGGTGGACTGGTGAAAAGGTTGGGGCATGGGGTGTGCGGCGTGATGCGCATTACATCGTCGTAAAGGAGAACGCCCTCGTCCCACCTCTCCCATAGGGAGAATGGGTTTAAGCGGGGGTGGAGGTGAATGAGATTACCTTGGCTTTGTCAACACGCACACGCTGGGTTACGCTCGTGTTACTCGCTAACGCAACCTATGCGCCGGCGCGGATTTCCCGACTTCCCTCCACGCGATGCCGTAGGGGCGAATAATTATTCGCCCCGCCCCACGAATCATTTCAGTGGGTTTCCCCCGGAAACAGCCTGACAGACACCCCGGATCTTCAAGAAGATGAGATCAGCCTTAATATGAGGTATAAAGGGATTCCACCGGTACCAGGACATTCCTCATTGAAGGGCCGCCTCCCGCAGTGTGGCGGCTGATGAAAGGGTTTGGGAAGGGGTGCGGGGAGACCTTTTTCAAAAGGTTTCCCCG
>JACQYL010000018.1 GCA_016208165.1 Deltaproteobacteria bacterium | reverse complement strand
TTCCTCTGTCAAGGTTTTTCTGGCGGAAGAGACTGATTTTCGAGCGATCTTCCAATGACGAAAGCACTTCCGTCGTTCGTCATGCGGCAGTCATCAGGCCGTACGGACATCACGGACAGGGGTTTGTCCGGCGGTTCCCGCACCTTCTTCATGAGATGGAAGGTTAACTTTCACTCTCATGGCCTTGAGACCTCGAACACCGGGTAAGTCCTCGAGATCCAGGTATTCCGTTTTTCCGGCAAATTGTCCCGTGGACCTGAGGAAATCGATGTGGCGTTCCGTCTCGCGGCCTTCTTCCGCATGTGCGTAAACGACTGAAACCTTTCCCGGCTGCGTAAGCCGCTCCCTGCCGCCGCGTATCAAGGCCTTGTCCAGGCGGGACCTGACGATCTCGTATCGTAAATCGTACGCTCCATCCACGTCGAAGCGTTTTTCATCGTAGCGGAAACGAATGGACAGAGGAGCATCCTGCACCAGAATCAGGTGAGCCGTTTCCAGAGGAACCTCTAGGCCGGGCTTGATACGTTCATTGATTTGCGCCATTCCGCAGGCCAACTTGAGTTGCCAAAGTCGCATGTTTTTCAGATAAAGATCGTTGAATTCTCCATTTTCCAGCAGGGATTTCCCCATGTATATGAGGTAGTCCACACCGTCCGTACGGTGCCTTTCGAAATAATGGGGACACATGGCCTGAAGCTTGGCGTTTTCTCCGTCAAGAAATACCGCCAGCCGCTCGTTCAGCACGGCCACACTATGCTCGAATGCTTTCCGACGCTCGTATACCGTGCCCACGTTGCCGTCAAGAGAGGAATGGTAGGCCTCTATGGCGATTCCGACCTGGATGCCGAAGCCGCGAATATCATGAAACACCGGTTCTATTTCATCCTGAATGAGCCTCACGATCCGAATCTCGTCTCCGGAACCGATCCCGGTCCGGAGTCCATGGATTTGGTCGTCGAGGCGCGTTGACAGCTCCTGAAGTATGGGCAAGGGCTTAGCATCGTTGGCAACGTCGAGCACTTTCCGGGCCAGGTGCAGATGCGCGGTCAGGTCTTCCTGAAGGGCGCGGTTCCTTTCGTCCGAAGATCCACGTATGTCCGAGACTCCATAGAAGGGATAGACTCCCTTAAACACAATCGGTTCCATTTCGGCCGATCGATTCAGCCGCATCCGGTCTATGCGATTGAGCGCGGCTTTCTGGAATCGCCATTCCACCGCTGGGTGCAGGGCCGTACACTGCTCCTTTATGGTCGACTGAATCTGGTGCTCCATTTCCTCGAGAAGGTTCTTGACGGCCATGGAAAACAATGGCTGAAGCACTCCCACAACCATGGCCTCCAACGGGCCGAATTCCTCCGGTTCGGCGGATTTCAGACACAGGATCCCGACGCATTCGCCCTTATATTTCAGCGGAGCGATGAGGAGTGAGCGCTCCCCCGCGCTCAGGAGGTCCTTTACAACGTCGTCCGGCGGGGGTTCTTTCATCAGGTCCGGAACAATCACGGTCCGATCCTCGAGAACCACTCTTTCAAAAACCGTCCCATCGAATCTGGACACCGGAAGACGACTTGAGCCCGCCAAAACGCACGCCGGTATGGCCTCACATTGTCTGTGAAACAGGATGACCTCCCGCTTGCGAATGGCCGCAAGTCCTGCTTTTAGACGCGGGTTGCGGAAGAACGTACGAAGCCGTTCCTCCAATCGGCTGAAGCCGCCCTCCGAAAGCAGCGAAGTCTGATCCACAATGTCCTTTTCCAGATCAGCCAGAACCTCGGACTCCGTTACGTCCACGGCATGAAACAGAGTCAGGCCGCTAAATTCGAATTCCTCCGGCGGCATGATCACTCGTAGCGCCTCGGGATCGGTAATGTGTTTGAGAACCTCCGCGGCCTCTTCAGCCGATATTTCATTACTCCTCGAAATACTTCGGACCTCCACGAAACGGAAGTCGAGATTGAGCTTGAAATAGCGTTCCAGTTCTGTCTGAGGGTCAGGCACGATCCGGATCAAAGGAAAATCGAAAGGGTGTTTGATTCCACAGAGCCTCTCCAAAACGATCAGATAGGCCCTGGCGATACGCCCGCGATTGTAGCTGTCCCGATCCAACACGAAACGACCGGCGTACGAACCGTCCTCATTCAGCAACATGCGGCGAAACTGGGGAGACGCGTAAAAAGGCCTTGCGTGATAGGGGACTACGGCAGCGAAGAGCTGTGTTTCAAGAAAGATCGGCGAGAACACCGCGCTCATCAAGTCTTCGATCAAGCCGTCATAACGGTCGAGAACGGTCAAGTCTTCAATGGGTCCCAGCAGTTCCGGAGCATTTTCCAGTCGGATGCGCAAATCCGATAAAACCGACGGGTCGGTCATGCCGCCGGAGCCTGATTTCCGGCCCAGGTAATCGGCCATGGGCTTTAAGCTCAGTGCGCTCCGGAAGGGAAAATCGACTGGCGGTGCTTCCATAATCTCCTCACTCGATCCGTATTCTCGATGACTTTCCTATTTGAGTCAATAGGGGGAGTTTTTCGGTCCGCCTGCCAGCTTCCGTTCAGGGCAATCCCCGCCTGCGCAGAGATTGCCTTTCATTGATCCGGTGACGGGCTTCTTGAATGCGACGGTCCGGTATCTCCGCGAAAGCGGCCCCCGTGTGTAGTGTTCTCCCACGGGGGCCGCTTTCCGCAATCTGAGGACCCCCCATCTCCAATCCGCCCTACTCTATGCTTCTTATAGTATTCCCCTTTGTTTTGTTCTGCATCTTTTTTTCAAGACGCTCCGGTTCTATCACGAATTTCTTGACACATTCCATTCCGATTGGTAAGGATGTTGAAAGCAGGTATTTTGGGAATCCCGTGTGAATCGGGAGCGGACCCGCCGCTGTAACCGGGTAGGCGCGTCACAGCATGCCACTGTCCGATGGGATGGGAAGGCGTGGGGCGCCGATGATCCGGAAGCCAGAAGACCTACCTGCGTGAATCAATTCTGCACCGGGTTTATGCATCCTTTGAGAGTCGCCGTTTTTCTCGATAATCCTTATGCCCGGTCGAGGACATAAGGATTTTTTGTTTGTGCCGTAGATGAGCGGAACCGGGCAAACGCGCGGCGCGGATTGAAATCACGCGGATCTTCCCTGATTCGGCGGGGATTCCCACGGCCCAACCGATGTCCAAACTCTGGGAGGTAGTAGCGATGAAGAAGATGATCTGCCTGGTTGCCATTTTGGGATTGTTATTTGCGTCCAACGTCTGTCCGGCCGGATTCGGCGGTATCTGGAAGAGCACGCCCGGTAACGTGAACTTCTGGATCTCCGAACACGACACGGGTTCCATGACGGTAGTGGTCACACCGGACGCCCGAACCTATCAATCTTACCTTGATTCGGATTTTTCGGACGGATTCAATGCCGGTGAACTCGGAGGAGACGGCAGCACACTGTCCATTACGTTTTCCAGCGACACGCAAGCCAAAGCGGACTTGACGCCCTCCGGCGGCGACCCCGTCTCTTACGCGCTCACGAAAGATTTTGGCGGCGTTTTTTGCGGCCTTGTCTTCAGTTCAGGAGGCATTTTCTCGGATCCCAACGGCCTGGCTTACCGCGCCACCGCCTCCTCGCCCTACGGCGCCGTGAAATACACTACATCGAGCGGGTCGGATCTGGTCCTGTTCAACGATTCCTTCGTACGCGCACACAACGGCAACGTGTATGTTGTGGGTCGTTTTAACAGCGATTCCGTGACGGTCCTGGACGCTGTCCATACCCAAGGGAATCCCTTGGCTAACTACAGCGTCGGGAAAACCGATCCGGGCGGCAATTTCGAAATCCCGTCCCCTCAGGCGTCCACAAATCCTCAGGATTTGGAATTCATCAGCGATTCGGTGGCGTATATGAGTTTTCTCGGGTCTCCCGCTATTCTGAAACTCAACCCGCTGACGGGCCAACGGCTGGGGCTCATCGATATTTCGGGGTTTACGCAGGGTGTCGACGGCCTGCCGGAAGCCAACCAGATGGTGAGGGTCGGAGAATTTCTATACGTAATCTTGCAACAGCTAGACCAACAGAACGCCTTCGAACCGCTGCAGGGCCTGGTGATCAAAATCCATACACTCAGCGACACAGTGATGGATTTGAACCCGCTTGCGGAGGGTATGCAGGGAATCGCGCTCCAACGAAAGAATCCGGGCAATATGGTTTACCTGGAAGACACGAAGGAACTGTTCGTCCAATGCGTGGGGTCGTACTCGGACGCGGAAGTAAAAAGCGGCATCGAGGTCATCGACACCACCACGGATACGTCCAAAGGCCTGCGCGTAACCGAGGAAGCCGCGGGTCTCCAGATCGCCAACATCGCCCTTTGCAATGCGGCAAAAGGGTATCTGCTGGGATACGACGTTTCGTTCAACAGCATCATCTCCGAATTCAACCCCACCAGCGGGGAAATGGTTCAGAACGGTTTATTTCAGGCGAATTATTTCATCGAAGATATCAAAACCGGATGTCTGAGCTGTGGATGCACTCTCTTCACCACGGACCGCTCCGATGCGGACCCGGGCATCATTGCCATAGACACGAAAACCAACGCCATTGCCGGAAAAGGCGCAACCGATCTGCCCATGCATTTCTTGAGCATTTTGGAAAGATAACATCCCGTGGTCCTACGTACGGAGCCGGGCGCCGGCCGGAAGGGCGGCGTCCCGGAATGGTCGAGCTGTGAGCCGGCGGACCGGCAGGAAGGACCGAATCCATAAAGTTTCGTCTGTTTCCCAACAGCTGATGGTGCCCCCATGATATGCAAGCTATCGAGATCTCGATGGATGACCGTCGCTTCGGCGGTGCTTTATTTCACCCTGCTGGCCGGTCCCGGAACCGTGCACACAGAGGATACCGTTTCGAGTGAACCATTTTCTCTCGGAACGGTATATGTGGTCGAGCAGAAGGAAGAAGCGCAGCGCATCGAAGAGGAAAGTCCGCACAGCGTTACAGTGATCACGGAAGATCGGATTACCGGTAAATTCACGTCCGTGGCCGATGTGTTGAGCGAAGAGGTGGGTGTTCGAATCAATACGGCGGGCGGGCTGGGATCTTTTTCCACGACATCCATCCGTGGCAGCAGCGGTGAACAGGTCACCGTGCTGCTCGACGGAATACCACTCAACGAAGCACTAGCCGGAGGAGTCAATCTGGCCGCGCTTCCAACCTCGATTATTGAAAGCATCGAGGTATACCGGGGCTCCGCCCCCATGAGCCTGGGGGTCTCGGGTATCGGGGGCGTGATCGATATCAAGACCAAACGGGCGAAAAACAAGCGGACCTTCTTCAGTCAGGCGCAGTATGGATCTTTCGAGACATTCCTGGGAAGCGCATTCTATGGAGACAAACCGGGGCCTTTCGACTTCAGCGTGGCGTATGAACACCGTCAGTCGGAGAACGACTTCGAATATGTGAACGACCGCGGCACCAAGTTCAATACGGCGGACGACCGCGTCGAAAAGCGACAGAACAACGAATATCGCGAAGAAAATGTGTCTTTGCGCGGCGGCTATGACTTCTCCGCCGTACGATTGGACGTTATCAACAACTACCAAACCAGCCACAAGGGCCTGCCGGGGACCGTGGGCGCACCGACCGAACACGCAGCCTTCGACACGATGGAGAATCTGACCACCGCTCAGGCCGAACTGCAGGCGACGGACGACCTGTTCGCAACCTTGAAAGGGTACTTCGCCTACAAGATGGACGAACTGGACGATCGGCACGGCGAGGTGGGCGGCGGCAGTCAGGATACCGAGGACATAACCACTACCGCTGGAACCGATTTGGTGACGAACTACACGTTGGGAGAATATCAAACGGTTTCCTTCATCGGTAGAGCCTCCAGGGAAGAATTCGATCCCAAGGACGCCCTTTCCAGAATCACCGTGCCCAAGAGCGAGCGCACCACCTATACGGCGGGATTGGAGGATCGCATCGAACTATTCGGAAAGAAAGTACTCGTCCTCCCCTCTCTTCGGATCGATCGCGTGGAAAACGAACTCTTCGGAGTGGACGTCGGCAAAGTGGTCCTCGGGGAGGCCGGGGATAAAACGTACGATGTCTGGACTCCTCAAATCGGCCTGAAGTACACTCCGTGGCCGTTTCTATATGCAAAAGCCAACGCGGGGCAATATCACCGTTTTCCCAGCTTCTTCGAACTGTTCGGTAATAACGGCACCTTTATTGGCAATATCGATCTGGTACCGGAACGCAGCAACAATTTCGATGTCGGGGGAGGCGTGCATTTTTCCTGGCAGGAGGCCTTGCTGCGTTATTTCTCGTTGGAAGTGACTTTGTTTAAGAACTACGTGGAAAACCTGATTACCATAGAACGGGCCACGGGAAACATCAGCACGAGCCGGCAGGTGGACGAAGCCGAGATTACCGGTGTCGAGACCGTCTTCCGTCTCGGGCTCTGGAGCCTCTTCCACTTTTCCGGAAATATCACGTACCAGGAGGCCATCAACGAAGGACCGGTAAAAGGCAAACGAGGCAAGCAGTTGCCCCAGCGCCCCGTCTGGGAAGTGGACTTGTTCGCCAGACTGACGTTTTGGAAGCTCGAACCTTTCTACAATTATAGGTACGTTGACAAGAACTACCTCAACGCTTCAAACATCGGAGAGGTGGAAGCCCGTCATCTGCACAACGCCGGCATAAGCTACCGGCCATTCGACTGGCTCACAGCCACCCTCGAGGTCCAGAACATCACGGACAAGCAATACG
>JACQYL010000017.1 GCA_016208165.1 Deltaproteobacteria bacterium | reverse complement strand
GGGATTGGGATCAGGCTTCGTTGCTTCGCAACTACGCCCTGACAAGCCGAGATTGGACAGCATAACCCGGTGAATTACGATCATGCGCAGCGCGCCCGGGGGACGGACGGCATGCAGGGTTCGCGCCACAGAGCCGAGTGGTTGCAAGCGCCGGGGCAGGGGCTGTTGTTGCTTCGCAACGCGGACAACAAGTTGTCCGCGCCACCCGGCGTGAGCATTATCTCGGTGGGGAAGGGCCGGATGCGTGAAATGTCACAGGCTGGATCAGTAACATGATCATATTCCGGGAAGGAAAGGGCGTATTTCCCCTCCCGGGGGATGTCGTTTATTCACAACAATTGACGTACTCGTAGTTACTGGGCAGGGTAATGGGGAGTTTGAACGGGAGTTGATCCTCGAAATCGATCAATCTGAAGGCCTGGGTGGAGCCCTGGCTGGTTCCGAAACAGGCAAGCTGGTCCGTTCTCGAGTCCGGACCCGTCTGGACCGAATGCACATCCACCACAACCGGCGGTTGGACGCCCACATGGAGTTTGCCGTCCCTGGCCGCGCGAAAAACGACCTGAGCCGTCGGGGCGTGCGGTATGCCGGTGCAGCCCTTCAACCCTTTTTCCTCGTACAGGAACGGCTTCTCGAGGCTATCCGTATCTCCGGTGAGTTTGTTGATCACAATACTCTTCTCCAGTTTGGGCATAAAGATGGTCACGTGAAGGCCGGTATCCTCCAAGAGAATCCCCAGGACGTTACGGTTTCCATCCAGCACCCGGATTTCCGCGAAACACGGCGCCGCGGCCGTCAAACCCACCCACAGTACGGTCAGGACCATGAATAACCCCAATTTCCCCATTGGAACATCCTCCCTCGAATGGATTTTATGTGTATCCTCCCTTTTAGCCGGACTCGGCCGTTAAAACAACAGGAAAAAGGCTCGTAACGGCAACCCAAACGAGCTTGGACATTCAAGGAAGAATATGGATGCAGGAGCGGGTTTTCCATCGGCGGGCTCGACAGGCTCACCGCGGGCCGGTTCGACAGGCTCACAGCAGGCCGGCTCAGGATCTGCGACAAACCGGCCCCTCCGGCTGTGCAAAATAGACTGGACCGGGTTCGAAACCTGGGATGAGTATACAAAATCCTCGGCCGCTCCGCCCAGGGCGGTGCGGCCACGCTCGAAGATTTTGAAAGGAGTCTGAGAGAAACTTTTTAAAGTTTCCTTCAGCAGATCAAAATAAGCTCCGCTGGTTCAGCTCAACACTAGCGGGTGGCTTTGGCCCGCTCTTCCTTCGTCATACTCGGCCGAATCCAAACCGGTTTCGTTTTGTTTCAACGTCCGGCTTGATTCTATGATAAGCAGGCGCTATCTAGTAATCTTCAGGTCGATGCAGGCTAGGGCTACCGCTGAACGTCCGCCCTACTGATTGAAGCCGTCTCCAGCCCTATCTCCACCCGGTCCGGATCGGACGGATACTTTTCGCTCGCGCCGCCTCCATCGTTCGAGCAAGCCGTGGCCCTGCCCGGCAAGCTTTTTCCGGCCGACTTGTGAATCCACGAGGGTTAACCGACGCATGCGAAACGTCAGCATCAGGACCAAATTGATATTGACCTTGAGTTCCGTCCTGGTGCTGGCTTTTGTATGCACCAGTCTCCTCAGCTACTTTGTGTCCAGAGGTTCCTTCCGATCGAACATCATCGATGAAACCCTTCCCCTGATCAGCAACAACATCTATTCCGAGATTCAGCGGGATCTCATGCGACCCATCTATGTTTCCTCCCTCATGGCCAACGACACGTTTCTCAAGGACTGGGCTTTGGGGGGCGAGAAAGACATGGAAAAAATTACTAAGTATTTGAAAGAGATCAAAGACAAGTATGGATTTTCTTCCTCCTTCTTTGTCTCCGAGGCTACCGGGAACTATTATTACTACGCGGGTATTTTGAAGAAAATGGGTCCGCAGGACGCCCACGATGTCTGGTACTACGACTTCATCGAATCGGGCGCCGGGTTCGGTTTGGATGTGGACACGGACGAAGCCGCGGCGGGCACTCTGACGGTGTTCATCAACCATCGTCTGGAGGGCGACGGAGGGCTCCTTCTGGGCGTTACCGGCGTCGCCCTGAATATGGAAAAGGTGGGCGCCATTCTGAGGTCGTATCGCGAGAAATACAAAAGAACCGTATACATGGTCGATTCGGAGGGCCTGGTCCAGATGCACCCCGACAACCACCTTGTCGAAAGGGCGCGTCTGTCCGAGATGGAAGGCATCGAAGGATTGGAAAAGGAGATCCTGACCAAAAAGTTCGAGTCGCACATCTATGAATTCGACCGGAACGGCCGGCGCCTCTTTCTCGCGCTCCGTTACTTTCCGGACTTCGACTGGTTCCTGATCGTGGAACAGGGAGAGGGCGCGCCCCTGAGAAACATACGGGTTACGATGTTCGGCAATCTGGGCGTTGGATTCCTGGTCACCTGTTTCATCATAGCGGTTGTGATTTTCACTGTGAATCGATTTCAAGGTCGGCTCGAGGCCCTGGCCACTGTTGACGATCTTACGAAAACCTTCAACCGGCGGCATTTCATGGATTCCTTCAAAGGAGAGGCGGCTCGGGCCGCCCGGTACGGCCATCCCGTGAGCCTCCTGATGATCGACGCCGACCGTTTCAAGTCCATCAACGACACGTTCGGACACCACATCGGTGACGAAGCGTTACGCAACTTGGCCTCCATCATCAAGGATTGCCTGCGGGAAGTGGACGTGTTGGGGCGTCTGGGGGGAGAGGAGTTTGCCGTATTGTTGCCTGAAACCGGGAAACAAGCCGCCGTACACGTGGCCCAGCGCATTCGAGCCGCGGTGGAGTCCGGAATCATAGAAACCGAAGCGGGCCGTCTGCGCCTTACGGTGAGCGTGGGGGTGGCGTCCGCGGCGCCGGACTCGATCGATACCAAGGATCTGCTGAAACAAGCGGACGCGGCTATGTACAGAGCCAAGGAAGAGGGGCGCAACCGCGTGTGCGTTGAAACGGAAAAGACCGGAAATGAACCGCTTTCCTGAACGTTGCGGTCGAAATACCGGTATATGATCGGGGGAGTTGCGGGAACCGCGCTTCGGCGGGGCGTATCCATTGACGGCGTATCACGAGAGAACTTTTGGAATCCGTCTACAATTCCGTCATGGGACGGTATATTGGGTGGGGTGGCGCGGACAACTTGTTGTCCGCGTTGCGCAGCAACAAGAGGCCCCACCCGGCATATAAGATCACGCAGCCCTACGATTTAAGACGTACGGTCACCTCCTGTCCTCCGGACCCGGACAACAAGTTGTCCGGGCCACCCATCCATCATGATCGACCCCTATCGGTGCGACGAGTGAGACGGGCTGGAAACGCCTTTCTGTTTATGACGACCAACATTGTTTCCCCCACAAACAAAGGCTTATTATGACCCTGTGAACGGTTACGTTGTTTCTACCCCTTGGTCCTTCGCCTGCTTCGGATTGGGTTCCACCACGGAACGGATGTGAAGTTCGCGTTGGGGGAAAGGAATAGCGATATTGCGCTCCCGGAAGAGGCGATCGATTTCGAAACGGAGATCGGTTTCAGTGCTCAAAGACACGTCCACCGTGGTCCAGAACCTCAGTTTGAACAGAAGCGCACTGTCCGCGAAATCGGTGAACAGTACGTCGGGAGCAGGTTCTTTGAGGACTCTCGGATGATTCCCGGCCGCCTCGAGTAGTGTCCGCTTCACCAATTGTACGTCGGACCCGTAAGCCACGCCCACACCGATGTTTCGTCGCAAACGCAAATCCTGGAAGCTCCAGTTGATTACCTGGGAACTCACGAATTCGGAGTTGGGGATGATGAGGGAGGCGTTGTCCCAGGTCTGCACCACCGTGGATCGAACGTTTATCTTACGGACCACACCCCATACCCCGTTGATCTCTAGTGCGTCTCCCACCTGAATGGGTCGCTCGAACAGGAGAATGAGTCCGCTTACGAAGTTGTTGAAGATGTTCTGGAGCCCGAATCCGAGCCCGATTCCCAAAGCGCCCAGGCCCACCGCCATGGATGCGGTGCTGAAACCGAGCACGTTGAAGGAGAGGAGGATTCCAAAAACCCAAATCGTGTAACCTGTAATCTTGACAATGGATTCCTGCAGGCCGGACTGCAGACCGCTGTCGGCGAGGAAGCGGGTCAGAAGAAAGGAACTCGACAGCCGGGCCACTGCGTGGGTGATCAG
>JACQYL010000016.1 GCA_016208165.1 Deltaproteobacteria bacterium | reverse complement strand
CCTCAAGCCGGCTTCGGAATAAAGATCGCGACATTTCGACCTGTGGGAGGCGAGGTTCGCGCGGAAAAGGCAACGGTCTCCTGTTTCGGGAACACAAACGTTGAAGGGCTTGTGTGATTGTATTACACTTACGCAATCGACCTGTTTGAAGAACTTGTGAGGAATGGTCACTTGTGGGTTGTGTATCTACATAATTATGTTTAAATTGTAAAATGTTAACCTCTCGAACGGTTTTCCCTTCTATTATTACGTGGTTGACTCTCAGGCTTCGTGCAGCGCGCCTTCGTTGCTTCCTCTCGAATTCAGTGTCGTTGCCGATGGTTCACTGGGGGTTCCATACACCCAAGGAGGATACCTTTTATGAAATCAATCAAAGCGCCCAACGTCAGCGGCGTGGGCAGTCCCGGCAGGCGCAGCGTGTTCAGCATGTGCGGAATGTGTGCGACACGGTGTCCGATCCAGGTGGAGGTCGAGGACGGCCGCGTGACCTGGATCCAGGGCAATTCTCACGATAAGGCGATGGGCGCCAGTCTCTGCGCCAAGGGGGCGGCGGGACTGTCTCTCGAATACGACGACGACCAGCGTCCCCAATATCCCTTGATCCGCACCGGTCCGAGGGGGGCGGGTCAGTGGCGGAGGGCCGGATGGGACGAGGCCCTGGACTACGTTGCGGATAAACTCAAATCCGTGATCGACAAGTACGGCGGAAAAGGCGTGGTGCTGAGCGACCGCGGAGGCGCTTTCAGCGATCTCACCAAGAGCTTTGTCAAAGCCCTCGGCTCGCCCAACTACTTCACGCACGACTGCACCTGCGGAAGCAACGCCCATCACGCCACGAAGAGCCTTTTCGGAGTCGGACGCACGGGCATGAGCTACGATTTCAAGAATTCCAAACACATCGTGCTCTACGGCCGGAACATCATCGAATCGCTGCAGGTGAAAGAAGCCAAAGACTTCATTCAGGCCCTGCAAAACGGAGCCAAATGCACCTACATCGATCCTAGGGCCACCCTCACCGCCGGCAAAGCCGCCCGTTATTGGCAGATCCGCCCCAATACCGAGTATGCGCTCAATCTGTCCATCATCAACGTGCTCTTGAAAGAAAATCTGTACGATCGCGATTTCGTTACCCGTTGGTCCATCGGCCTGGACGAACTCAGTTCCTTTGTCATGGACAAAACGCCGGAATGGCAGGAAACCTATACCGGCATTCCGGCCCGCGAAGTGCGTAGCTTTGTCAACGAGATCGCCAACGATGCTCCCAAAGCCATTTTTCACGCCGGTTGGATGACCGCGCGTCATTTACAGTCCTTCTACGGCAGCCGAACCGCTCATGCGATCAACGCTCTGCTCGGAGCCATCGAGGTACCGGGAGGATCGATCTTTGCCAAGGGCGCCAAGGACGTTGGGAAAAAGGGGTTAAACAACCTCACCGATCGCATTCCGGCCGTGAAGGATCCCCGAGTGGACGGCTGCGGTTGGAAGCATACGCATTTCGATCCGGGTCCGGGTATTTTACACCTCCTTTTTCCGGCCATCGAAACCGGGGATCCATATAAGGTGGGCGCCTATATCGCCTATCGCCACGACCCGCTCTCGAGCTTGCCGGATCCGGAAGCTACGATGAAGCTACTGGACCGACTGGAACTCCTGGTATCCATCGATGTGAACTACTCGGAAGCGGCCTGGCGCAGCGACGTCATACTTCCTGAATCCACCTATCTGGAACGCGCCAATATCCTCACGGAAAAGACGGGTCCGAAACCCAGTTTCCTCATGCGGGATCAGGCCGTGTCTCCTCGCTTCGACAGCCGGCCGGCCTGGTGGATTTTTCGAGAACTGGCGCGGCGATTGGGTGTTGGAGAGTTCTTCGACTTCGAAAACGTCGAGGAAATCTGGAATTATCAGCTGGAAGGAACAGGCGTCACCGTTGCCCAGCTACGGGAAAAAGGCCAGATTTCCCTGGCGGACAAGCCCGTGTTGTGGGACCGGGAAAAGGGACTGAAATTCAAGACCCCCTCGGGAAAGATCGAATTTACGAGCAGCGTTCTTAAGAAAGCCGGTCTGGACGACTTTGTCGAATTCGCCCCACCGAAGAACATGGAAGGCGACGAGTTTCGTCTGCTTTTCGGACGGTCCGCGGTGCACAACCACGCTCACACCATGAACAATCCGCTGCTGAACGAGCTTCTGGATTACAACCCCATCTGGATCCATCCTTCACGCGCCGAAAAACTGGGCATCGCCGACGGAAGCCTGATCGAGGTGAGCCGGCAGGGTTATGCAGTGAAAGGTCTCGCCAAAGTGACTCCGTGGATTCACCGGGATGCCGTCTTCATGCTGCACGGATTCGGACGAACGGTGCCGCTGCAGAAGCGGGCTTACAACAAGGGAACCGCGGATCAGCGGCTCCAAAAAGGCATGCTGACCGTCTACGATCCCGCCGGAGGGGGCCACGCTCTGTGCGAATGTACCGTTCATGTGCACCCTGCGTAATAAAAGGAGTTTCAAGCCATGAGCAAATACTATCTCCTGCAAGACTCGGAGCGCTGCATCGGATGTCTGGCGTGCGAAGTGCATTGTAAAACCAACAAGGGCCTGGGCGTCGGACCCGCTCTGTGCAAAAACACATGGGTGGGACCCGTCGACGTCAAAGGACTGCCCCGCGTGCGTTTCGTGTTCATGCCGTGCTTTCATTGCGAGGAACCGTGGTGCTTTAAGGTCTGTCCGTCCGGCGCCATAAAGAAACGCGCGTCCGACGGCATTGTATATATCGAACCGGCGCTCTGCATAGGGTGTAAGAGCTGCATCACAGCCTGCCCCTGGGGATCTTGCCAATGGGACCCCGTCACCCAAAAAGCCGTGAAATGCGATTACTGCAAAGACCGTGTGGACGCCGGCCTCAAGCCGGCCTGTGTGACCAAATGTCTCACTCAATGCCTGGAATTCGGGGAAGCCGTCAAGCTTCCGGATTACCGGCGGGATCGTTTTGCCAAATTGGTGGCGGAACACGCCTTCAGTACGGAGACCACTTCGCCGTAGTAGGGAAATCATTCTCTTTTGCTGAGGGAAACTTTAAAAAGTTCCCCTCAGACTCCTTTCAAATTGTTTAAGCATTGCCGCACCGCCGTTGGCGGAGCGGCTGAATCTTTGGACGCAGATTTCCCGGAAATCGTGAAAATGCCGCCAAAGGAACTCATGCGACTTCGTGCTCGTTTCCGGGCCATTTCCGGATGGAAACTAAATAAGGTATAACTCATGGATGTTTACTCGACAGGGTTGTCCCTGGTTCTGGGCCGCGTGCTCACGACATGGTGCGAGCAGATCAATCCAACGACGCTCGATCGCTATCTCGAGATTGGGGGTTTCCAGGGTCTGAGGCGCGCGTTGGATATGAACCCCCTTGAAGTCATGGCCGAACTGAGATCCAGTGGTTTGAGAGACCGGGGCTACCTGGCCGAGCCGGTATACTTGAACTGGAAGCGATTTCAGCGATGGCATGAACCCGGGGTACTGGTGGTGGACGCCACTCAGTACGACGCGCGTTCCGAGTCCAGCGCATTTCTGCTGACGCGCAACCCTTTCGGTCTGGTCGAAGGGTTGCTGATCGCCGCGGTGACATGCGGAGTAGAGCACTGCAGACTGCTGCTCCCGTCCGATCTGCACGATTATGAAACCGGTTTCCTCAACGCTCTCGAAACCATTCTCGAACACGACGTCGCCCGGGGTAACACGCTCAAACTCGAGCTGATCCGCCATCAGGCCCCTTCCATCTGGACGGACGGGCTGTCCCACTCCGAACGACAGGGTGTTCTGGTGCACCCGATCGAGACCTGGTATCACATCGCACTGGTGCTCTCCCTTGGAGCGGAACATTTCAGAACTCTGGGAGTGGAAGGTCAGACCGGCACCTGTTTGCTCACCCTGGGAGGACCCCTCAAACGGCCCGGTCTGGCGGAAGCGCCTCTGGGGGTCGATCTTTGGCATGTAGTCGAGACGTTGGCCGGAGGGCTCACTGACAAGGCGAATCCACTGGCCCTCTCCCTGGACGGAGGCATGGGCGGTTTCCTGCCGGCGCCGGGCGCTCGAGTGCCTCTGGCCCCTGAAGAAATGGCCGCCGCCTTGGTGACTCCCGCGCCCAAAACGGTCTGGCTCTTGGAAAAGAACACCTGCATGGTGGACAGCACCAGGAGGGCTTTGTACCGTTACTGGCTGCTCTCGGAACATGAACAGATCGGGGCCAGAACCCTCATTGCCAGGGCCACCCGCATGGTCACGGAAATCACCGTGGGCAAAGGCATGGATTCCCACTTGGTGGAACTGGAGACCCTGGGGAGGGAGATGGTCGGCCGGGGCCTTGCCGCCGCGTGGCCGTTGTTGAGCTCCCTTACCAACTTCCGGGACCAGTGGGAGAGCCACGTGCGCCGGGAGGCGTGTCCGTCGGGCCGCTGCATCGAACGTAAACCGGCCCCCTGCCACGGGACGTGTCCCGCATGTATCGATATCCCGAGTTTCCTGGCCATGATCGGCCATGAAGACTACAAACAGGCCGCGGGCGCCATCTCGAAAGACAACCCTCTACCGTTTGTATGCGGATTGGTATGTCCGGCTCCCTGCGAGGACGCCTGTTTGAGGGGGAACATGGACGCCCCCATCTATATCAGGGCCATGAAAGCCGTAGCCGCTCATCACGCCCTCGAGGAAGGCGGATATCCCAAACCCCGGAAAGCCAAGAGCACGAAGAAACGAGTGGCTATCGTGGGCTCGGGCCCGGCCGGCCTCACCGCCGCCTACTTTCTGACGCTGAGCGGACACGACGTAACCATCTTCGAGGCCCAAGAGGAAGCAGGGGGAATGCTCCGTTACGGTATTCCGGCTTATCGGCTGCCCAGAGAGGTCCTGGACCGGGAAGTGGGCCGGATCACCGAGTTGGGAGTCGGCATCCGAACCGGTTACGAGATCGGGCATCTGGATGAATTGCGCAACCAGGGCTTCGACGCCTGTTTCCTGGCATTGGGGACCCAACTTTCCCGCATGATTCCCATCGAAGGGAAAGAGTTGCCGTTCGTTCTGGGAGGACTCGATTTCCTCAAGGAAGTTCGCGGCGATCGGAACCCCCGAGTGGGGCCCCGGGTCGTTGTGGTGGGCGGAGGAAACGTGGCCATTGACGTCGCTTTGACGGCGCTGAGACAGGGCGGCCGGCGTGTGGACATCGTCTGCCTGGAAAAACGCCGGGAGATGCCGGCCCACACGTCCGAAATCGAGACGGCTCTCGCTGAAGGCGTGGCCATTCACAATTCGTGGGGACCGGTGAGCGTTTCGGCGGATCACGTTTTTACAGCGCAGCGGTGCACCCGCGTCTTTGACGAGCGGGGACGATTCAATCCCCGGTTCGATCCGGGAAAAAGGATGACCATAGAGGCGGACCACGTGATACTGGCCATAGGACAGGCCACGGATCTGGCCTGCGTGGAAGTGGGAAGCCTCGTGACCGTGGAACGCGGCCTGATCTGCACCGACGAAAACAGCCTGGCTACCGGGGAGCCCGGGGTTTTTGCCGGCGGCGACGTTGTGTACGGTCCCCGAACCGTGGTGGAAGCCGTTCGGGCCGGAAAACAGGCGGCAAACTCCATCGACGCCTATTTGCGCGGCAAGAGCATCGATCCCTCGTGGTCCCAGCCCATACGGCGCGCGGAAGTCGAACCGCTGGACGTAGACGCGAACGCGCGAACCCGTCTGAACCGGCCCGAGATGCCCACCCGGAAAGTGGAAGACCGAAAGGGCAATTTCCAGATCATCGAATTGGGACTGACCGACGAAATGGCCCTCGGTGAAGCGAGCCGCTGTCTCCGATGCGATCTGTGTATCGGGTGCGGGCTGTGCCAACTGGTGTGCAGCGAACTGGGCATCGAGGCCCTGCGCCTGGCCGAGGCCAACGAGGAGAGGCTGGCATTCACCGATTTCACTCGGCCCTCGAACCGATGCGTCGGTTGCGGCGCCTGCGCCAAAGCGTGTCCCACGGGCGCCATCAAAGTTGTGGATAAGGACGGGATTCGATATACCGTGCTCACCGGCACCGTGGTGCGCGAACAGGAGTTGCTGAAGTGCTCGATGTGCGGCAAACCGCACATGTCCCAGGCCTACCTCGAGCATCTCAAACACCGAGTGGGTCCCCAGGCTGTGGAACACGTCGACCGGAACCTGTGCCCGGTTTGCGCCCGCGCCTTAAGGGGCAGAGAGCTGGGGAGCTGGGTGGAGCCGAAGGAAGTGATGACGTTCCGCGCGGCGCCCTAGTGCTGAAATGACGGGTTTGATTTTTTGGCCGTAGGGACGGGTTTAAAACGCGCCGATATGGATCGAGATCTAATAGTAGCAAGTAGGGTGCGCACCGCGCACCATACGTCTGCCGCCCATTCACATAGAGCAGAATAGTTACGCACATCTGAAGTGCGAGAACGTAGGGGCGGGTTTAAAACCCGCCCCTACATCCCCTCGAACATTTGCAACGAAACCATTCTTTAACCAATGCGCTCGAGAAACGCCTCGACGCGCGTTTTGATCTGAGCGACGTCTCCCATACTGTAATCCGTATCCAGCCTGAGGGCCGGAATGCCCGATTCCTCGAGGGCTCTTTCCACCGGAATGGACTCGACCTGATAGGGTTGGCAGAACTGCAGCCCGTAATGGATCACGCCGTCGGCGTCGTAGGTGTCGACCATTTCTTTCAAATGGCTCAGGCGGTCCTCGTTCGGGGTGAAGATGGCGCAGTCCACCTGAAAATACCGGTTCACAATGGCGTCCATGAGTTCTTCGACGCTGTTCCCGGTGGCCGCCGTAAGGTTTCGCGTCCCTCTCTCGCCTACGCACGATTCCTCTCCCACAATGACCGCACCCGAGGTCTCGACGATCCAGGGCGCTTTCCAGTTCGGCACCGCCATGGGACAACCGGACAAGAGAATCCTCGGAGCGCCCTCGGGGAACGGACCCCGTTTCTCGGCTATGCGTCCCTCGAGTTCATCGCAGATCGTGTTGACCGAATGGGTGAATCGCGCGGGATCGTCGTAAAAGAAAACCTGATTCATCAAGAGCGCGTCCAGTCCGGAGATGGGGGCCGGGTCCGCCGTTCGGAGGCTCGAGAGCCTGTGAATGGCGGCGCGCTTGTCGTTCACAATGCCGATGCCTTTCTTGAGCTTCTCAACGTCAATGGTGACTCCGGTCAGTCCTTCCACCGCCCGCATGAACTTTTCGAATTCGGCTTTGAGCAGCGACTTGCCTTGCTCGGATTTCGTCTGCGGAAGATCCATTACGTACAGGTTGTCCACCAGGGTATCCAGTGTTTCGTACGATTTCTTCTTTCCATCACAGGTATTTTCCCCCACGATCATGTCCGCGGACTCGATGTAGGGGCACACCTTGCCCAGCTTGAATCCAAAGGCCGACTTGATCAGGGCGCACGTGTTCCTGGGCAAAAGCTTATCGACTTCCTCGGTGGCGAAGTCGGCTCCGGTGCACAATCCCACCAGGGTTGCGTCCGCGGCCCGCACGATTTCCTCGGGGACGAAAACGCAGAAGGAGCCGATGACTTTGCGCCCCTCCTTTTTGCCTTCGAGCAGTTCTTTGATACGCAATCCGTGCACTTCGCTCATGACGAAGTCGAAGTACTCCATACCTTTGGGCCGCTCTTGCTGCTGCAGGAATATACTCTTGTAGCCCTCGCCGAGCGTTTGCATCAAAACGTCGTGCGCGGCGAGATCGAGTCCCAGTTGTTGCCACATCGCCTCGTAACTCATACTCGGAACCTCCTGAAGAAGCGTTTGAAGTAAGTATCTCCAATCGGTGGCAGTATAATATTGTATTATTCGATACAACAAATAGGTAATACCGATGTAATGAGTCCCTTCGAATTCAGGTTACCGATGGCAAGGCGATGGGGTGTGAAACCGTGCAGCCCGGCATACGGGGATGTGTCACGATTCGTCAACCCGGCTATCTCCCGTAAAACGGGACCCGAATCGTTATCCATACTCATTTGATATCATGTAAGTTTCCTGGCTTCCGGACTTCACTGCCTTCGTGCGGAAGGACGTTTCTGACATCGCGACACCGTCTCCATCGGCTGACATCCACACCTCGGTTACCGTATGAAGGAAACAAGAGAGAGGTGCTGTCGATTTTACACTTTTACTCTTGTCGACAATGTGCTATGGTCTCACTCGATTTTGTTCCAACAACCAAGTGGAAACGAACAAGACCATGAAACCGGACCATTCCAACGGACAACATGAAAAGGCCTACGAAGCCCTCGGGAAACCCCTGACTCTGGTGGACCAGATCTACAAATCCCTGGGGCGCGCCATCGCCATGGGCCACATCCGGACCGGGCAACTGCTGAAAGAAACCGACCTGCAAAAAGCGTTCGGCGTGAGCCGGGCGCCCATTCGGGAAGCCCTCCGCATGTTGGAGTCCGACGACCTGGTAGTGGTCGACGCCTACAAGAAGAGGTACGTGCGCCAAATCACGCGAAAATATATTGAGGATTTGATCCCCGTGATGGCCGCTTTGGAGTCACTTGCCGCCGGTCTGGCCGCCGTCAAACTCACGGACGCTCATATCACACTGCTCAAACAGCTGAACAAAGACATGTCCGAAGCGTATGAACATGAGCAGTACGAACGATGCGCCGAGCTGAATTTCGACTTTCACAAGACCTACGTGAAGGCGGCGGATAATCAGGTGATCCACGGCACCATACGGTCTCTGAAGAAAGCCATCGTTTGGTTTTGGATGTGCAATTTCTACTACCGGGATCATGACGTCATACCTCAATCCATTCGAGAACATGAGCGCATCATCGAAAGTTTTGAGGCACGGGATAGTGTCCGGGCGGAACACCAGGTTAGGGCCCATGTTACGGGCATCGTTCAGAAATCATTGGAAACCGCTGCTTTCAACCCGGATGGATTTTTCGTGACTGCGGACTCTCAAGCTTCCTGAGAGATGGGTACACTCTACTACCGGACAGAAAAGCCATAGAGAGACAGCATGGACCGCCCGGCTCTTCACGGAATACAGGTGCTGGATTGTACGAATCTGCTTCCCGGACCCTACTGCACGATGATCCTGGCGGACCTGGGGGCAAAGGTGATTAAGGTCGAACGGACCCCAGCCGGCGACCCGTTACGCAGCATCCTGCCTTTGGGTTTTGACTACCTGAATAACCATAAGAAGCTGATCACGCTGGACCTCAAACAACCGGAAGGCGTCGATGTCTTCTTGAGATTGTCTCGACATGCCGACGTTGTAGTGGAAGGATTCAGGCCCGGAGTAGCCTCTCGCTTGGGCATTGACTTCGAAACCGTCAAGAAAGCCAATCCGTCCGTCATTTACTGCTCCATTTCCGGCTACGGTCAAACGGGTCCGTATGCGCTTCTTCCCGGCCATGACATCAATTATCAAGGAGTCGCGGGCCTGTTGAGTATCTCCGGAGACCCGGAGCAGGGGCCCCAAAACCCATACGGCTTCCAGGTAGCGGACCTGAGCGGCGCCATGTACGCGGCGACAGCCATCCTTGCCGCGCTTCTCAGAGCCCGGCATTCGCCCACCCCCCTTTACCTGGACGTCAGCATGACGGAAAGCCTGGCCATGTGGATGATGCCTCGTTTTCTGGAATTCCTGGATCGTGGCCGGCCTTGCAAAGAAAAGTTCATGGGAAGAGGCCCTTACGGGGTGTTCGAAACCAAAGACGGCCAATACCTGACTCTGGGCGTTGTCGAAGACCACTTCTGGGACAACTTGTGCCGGGCCCTGGGACTCGAGGATCTGGCGTCGGATGCGTCCCTCCGGTCTTGGGTTGCACGCAACGAGAACAGGAGCAGGATCGTCTCCAGGATTCAAGCGGTCATCAAAAGACACGATCTCGAGTATTGGCTGGCTGCGCTATCCAAAGCGGACGTGCCCGTGGCTCCGGTAGCGACCTTCGACACCTGGATGCGCGATCCCCAGTTAAGCCATCGTAATCTGATTCCAATGGATCCGGGGGGACGGGTGGTGACGCGTGACCTGCCGCGTTTCCCCGTGGCCCTGTCCGCCGGCTCCCGGACCTCGGCACCCGGCGAACCCGTTCTTGGAAGGGACACCGGCCCCATATTGACGGAAGCCGGTTTCAGTCCAGAGGAAATACGGTCTCTGAAGCAAGCGCGTATTTGTTGATGCATCCTCGTGTCCCAAGGGCCGCGTTCAGAAGGGGAGAAATCGTATGGACTTCAGCTTCACAGAGGAACAGAGAATACTCAAAGATACGGTGCGGAAATTCCTGGAAAAAGAAATAGCACCCCTCGTGGACGATTACGAGCGGGAGCGCAAGCCTCTCACCAAAGACATAGTGAAGAAGTTGGAACCGTTCGGCTACACGCAAGCCCTTATCCCGGAGCAAATGGGCGGACTTGGGCTCGATTTCATCAGCTACTACATTCTGGTCGAGGAACTGGCCCGGGTTTGGGGTTCCCTCCGCACCATCACCACCACAACCGGAATGGTGACCTACTCCATTGCCAAGCATGGAACCGCCGGCCAGAAGGATAGGTTTGTATCGGGCTTGCTTTCCGTGGATACGCTGGGGTGTTTCGCCCTCACGGAACCCAACGTGGGATCCGACGTGAGTTCCATTGAAACCAAGGCCGAACGTGATGGCGATTACTATGTCCTCAACGGCACGAAAACGCTCATTACGGGCGGAAGTATGGCGGATGTGGCCATCGTGTACGCCACGGTGGACCGTTCCAAAAAAGGGGAAGGCATCACCGCCTTCATTGTGGACAAAGAGGAGTCCCCTTTCGGCGCACGGGATATCCGAAAGATGGGTATGCACGCATCCGTGCTCTCGGAACTGTCCTTCGAGGACTGCCGAGTCCCTGCGGCGAACCGTCTGGGCGATGAAGGAAGGGGCATGAAGATCGCTTTGAGCGGACTCAACATAGGCCGGGTGACCGTCACCTTTGCCGTCACCGGAATCGGCCAGGCCGCCCTCGATGCTTCCATCGACTACGCCAAAGAACGGGTCCAGTTCGGCAGGCCCATCGGCAAGTTTCAGCTGGTGCAGGAAATGATCGTCGACATGGCCCTCAAAGTGGATATAGCACGGCTGTTGGGTTACAGGGCGGCGGACCTGTTGGATCGAGGAGTGGAATGCGTGCGCGAAGCCTCGTTCGCGAAGCTCTACGCAACGGAAGCCATGCTCGATGTAACCTACAAGGGAATCCAGATCCACGGAGGATATGGATACACCGAAGAGTTCCCCATGGAACGATACTACCGGGACGTGCGTCATCTCACCATGGCGGAGGGAACCACAGAAATCCAAAAGCTCATTCTCGGGCGCCATATACTGGGAATGTCCGCCTTTGTATGATGCGAGCGTCTCGACTTGAAACGTAATCGGCTTCCGTCGGCGTACGGAAAGCCGGTCCACTTAGGTAAGTATGCAGGGAGAGTCGGAATTCTCGCAGACCGTGGTCCGCTGATGCAAATCGAGATACGATACCCAAGAGGACGGACAACCCCGGCGCAAGGCGACTAGACATTGAATCTTCGGACGGAGCCCGAGGGAGGCCTCGTTTAAGAAAAGTTCCCTCCGATATCCTCTGAACGGACAATAAGAAGGAATACTTCATGGACCTGGGCGTACGGAGCAAGGTAGCGTTCATCACGGGCGGAGGTGAAGGCATCGGGCGGGAGACGGCCCTGACGCTGGCTGCGGAGGGTGCTCATATCGTGGCGTGCGACATGGACCCTGCCGAAGCCGAAAAGACGGCCGGCATGGTCCGGGACCTCGGCGTTGACAGCCTCTGGTTCGGCCTCGATGTTACGGACCGAAATCAGGTGGCCGAGGCGGTCCAAAAAGCGTTGAGCGCCTTCAAATCCATCGACATCCTGATTCACGTCCCCGGACATGGAGAACGCAAACCATTCATCGAAGCAACTCAAGCGGATTGGGATTCTTCCGTCCATTTGAATCTATACGGAGTCTTGAACTCCGCTGCGGCCGTGGTCCGACAGATGGTAACACAGAATCGGGGAAGCATGGTGTTCGTGGTTTCAGATGCGGGTAAGATCGGAGAAACAAACAACTGCGTCTATTCGGCGGCCAAAGCAGGCGTTATCGCATTCAGCAAGGCCCTTGCCAAAGAATTGGGCCGCAACAGCGTACGTGTCAACTGCGTATCGCTTTCCGCCACGAACACCCCCGGTGCAGCCAAACTGAAGGAAGTGATGGCGGAACGTTTCGGTAAGACCGTAGACGAATTGGAAAAAGCGATTCTGAAGAACTATCCGCTCCGGCGTTTTGGAAGAACGCAGGATGCGGCAAATGCCATCTGTTTTCTGGCGTCGGAACGAGCGAGTTGGATCACCGGCCAGGCCCTCAGCGTCAACGGGGGCTATTGCATGGTCTGAAGCGCATACAACGAGAGGAGGCGATCCATTGGCATACGAAACCATATTGTACGAAAAAATTGAAGGTATAGCGACCATTACCCTGAATCGGCCGGAGAGGCGAAACGCCATAAATCCCAGGATGCGCGACGAGATCATCGAGACCCTCGAGGATGCGGGTGTCGACGACGGCATCAAAGTGGTGATCATTACCGGGGGCCTAAAGGTGTTTTGCGCCGGGGCGGACATCAAGGAGTCGCCTGTTCCGGCTCGGCTATGGGACAAGCTCTCGCCCAAACGGACCTACAGCTACTATCATCTGATCGAAGATATGGGTAAACCGGTCATCGCAGCCATTGCCGGCTATTGCCTGGGAGGCGGCCTCGAGCTGGCCTGCACCTGTGATATCCGCATCGGCGCAGACAATGCATTGCTTGGAGATGCGCATTCCAGGATAGGCGTCATCGGCGGTGGAGGTTCCACCCAGAGGCTTCCCCGTCTCATCGGCATAGCAAAGGCCAAGGAACTTATCTTCAGCGGGGAACCCATCGACGCTGTAACAGCCGAACGCATAGGCCTTTTGAACAAAGTAGTTCCAACGGACTCATTGCTCGAAGAAGCACACAGTTGGGCGAATCTCTATAGAGAGCGGCCTCCTCTTGTACTCAAACTCGCGAAGGCCGCCATCAACGACGGTATGCAAATGGCTATGGCCCAGGGCCTGGACTACGAAGCAAAATGCGCCACTCTGGTAAGCTTTACGGAAGATTACAAGGAAGGAATACAGGCCTTTCTCGAGAAGCGGAAGCCGGTATTCAAGGCCGAATAAGACCTTAATGTACAACGTCGGAGACCATAATGAACAGTGAGAGTAACCGGATTCCCATTCACGAGGGTTTTTGGACAACGCCGGCTTCGGAGGATGAACCGCCCCAGCTCATCGGAAGTCAATGCGAATCGTGCGGGGAGAGTTTCTTCCCGAAGAAGGAAAAAGGCTGGTGTACCTACTGCCGGCAAAAGACTTTGAAAGACGTGAGGTTGAGCCCGAGAGGGAAGATCGCCAGCTTCAGCGTGGTCATGCAGCAACCGGGAGGGGGCTTTTATAAGGGACCCGTTCCGTATGCGTATGGAGCCGTCGAGCTGCCGGAGGGCATTTATGTTACGACGTTGTTCAAAACCGACGATTTTGACGAACTTGAACTGCACAGAGACGTCGAGCTCGTAATTGATAAGTTGTGTGAGGACGAAGAAGGCCGCGACATCGTAACGTTCAAGTTCATGCCTGTTTAGCCTGTGGTGTCTGGGGGAGATGTATGAAGGACATGAGTGAGATGAGAGAAGTCCTGGTGGCGGGGTTCGGACTGACCAAATGGGGGTATTACCCTGATCAGGAATGCTACGACTTTGGAAGCGAGGCCATACTGAACGCACTCGAAGATTCGGGTTTTACTTGGAACGATGTGCAAGCGGCATTTTGCGGGAGCGTGTATCAGGGAACCGGATCCGGCCATCAGGCCATAAAGGAAGTCGGATTGACCGGTATTCCCGTGGTGAACGTCGAGAACGCGTGTTCGAGCGGTTCTTCGGCCTTCCGCCTGGCATGCCAATCCGTAGCCGCGGAACTCTACGATACCGTTCTGGTCCTCGGCATGGAGAAAATGCCGCGGGGTCCGATCCCCAGCACGGCTTTCAGGCCATGGGAACTGGCTTCCGGCTTCAACGTTCAGATGGCGAACTATGCCAATGAGACCGTGGTATACATGGAAGAAACCGGCGCCACGGTGGAGGACTTCGCGCGGGTCACGGTGAAAAACAGAAAGAACGGCGTTCACAACCCGCACGCCCGATTCCAAAAAGAAGTCACCATGGAAGAAGTGTTGAATTCCCGGATGGTGGCAACCCCTCTGCGATTGTTCCATTGCTGCCCTCTGGCCGACGGCGCGGCCGCCGCCATCGTGTGCAGTCGCGACAGGATCCCTTCCGCACAACGGGCCGTGACCGTAAAGGCGTGTTCGCTGACGTCGGGGGTCTATGGAGAGCACTCTATAATGGCGGGGATCTCCAAGAGCCGCAATCACCCCCCCGCTTTAGGCATCGTCGAGCTTTCCGCCAAACAGGCTTTCGAGACTTCCGGATACGGACCGGAAGACATGGACGTTGTACAGGCGTACGACACCATGGCGCCCGCCGAGCTGTGGGACATCGAGAAACTGGGCTTCTGCAAAAAGGGCGAAGCTCCCCGTCTGCTGAAAGAGGGAGCGTTCGATATCGGTGGAAAAACCCCTGTAAACACGGACGGTGGTCTCATGTCCCGGGGTCATCCGTTGGGCGCTACAGGCTTGGGCCAGATATGCGAGTTGGTTTGCCAATTACGCGGGGAGGCGGGGAAACGGCAGGTGGCGGGAGCCCGAATCGGCATGGCCCATGCCATGGGCGCCGGCCCCAACAGTTCGGTCACGATCCTCGAGGCCCGCTGAACACTCGAAGGGGCGACGAAATGATGGAACATTTCAACGAACCCTGGTTTCAACCGGAGTTCACCGCCGGTCCGGATAAGGTGACTTCACTGAAGGACGCCGTCAGGGAGCACGTAAAGCCCGGAATCCTGCTTCACGTCGGTCAGGTGGGGGCGCGGTGGTGCACGGCCATTCTGTTTGAAATCGCCCGCCAGTTCTGGGGCAGGAAAAACAGCCTCGAGCTCGTGGCGCTGTCCATGAATCTCCCCCAGGCGGTTCTGGTGCATGGGGGACTCGTGTCCAAGATCATTACCTGCTACTTCGGAGACCCATACTATACACCCGGCCCCAACGCCGTGTTCCAACGATCTCTCCAGGATGGGTCGCTGAAGGCCGAGCACTGGTCCCTTCTCACGCTGCCCCTGCGCCTGCAGGCCGGGGCTATGGGTGTACCTTTCCTGCCGACCAAGTCCCTTCTCGGGAGTTCCCTTGAGCGGGAGAATCCGGATACGTTCCTTGCAATGGACGATCCCTTCGACAAAGAACGACGGATCGGACTGGTGAAAGCATTGACGCCGGACCTCTCGATTCTGCACGCCTGGATGGCTGACAGCCAAGGAAACGCAGTATTTCTGCCTCCGCTCAGCGAAAACCTTTACGGAGCCATGGCCAGCCGCCAGGGAGTGGTCCTGAGCGCCGAGAAAATCGTGTCAACGGAAACCATACGCAGATACAATCACCTGGTGCGGCTGCCGGGGACTTTCGTGCGGTCGGTTTCGGAGGTACCCTTCGGCGCGCATCCCGGGGGATTGTCTCGCATAGGCATGGTTGATCTCGATGTATACGCCGAGGACTACGATTTCATCGACGAGGGGCGGCGGTGCGAGAAATCCGAGGAAGAATTTGAAGCCTGGGTCCAGGAATGGGTGTTGTCCTGCGATTCGCATGAAGCATACCTCGAAAAGCTGGGCCGGGATCGATTGTTGAGGCTCAAGGGCGAGTCCCATTTCGACATGTGGAAATTCGAGGTCGGGGCTGAAAAGAACATATCTAGAAGCCCCTCCTACACACCCGTCGAGATGGCTGCGGTGGCCATGTCCCGCAAGCTCAAAGAAACGATCATCCGGAACGAATATAAGACGATGCTCTGCGGCGCCGGCATATCCAACCTCGCTGCCTGGCTGTGCTTCTACAACCTCCGAAAGGAAGGATATGACATCGATTTGATCGCGGAAGTCGGCCTCTACGGGTACGTTCCGCGTCCCATGGACCCTTCCATTTTCAATCATCGAAACTTCTGCACGTGTAAGATGGTGTGCGATATCCAAACGGTAATGGGTTTGATATTGAGTGGGCGCCATGGGTCCTGTATCGGCGCGATCGGAGCCGCGGAGATTGACCCTTTGGGGAACGTGAATACGACCAGAACGAGCGAAGGCACATTCATAACGGGATCGGGAGGCGCCAACGACGTGGCCAGTGCGGCCAGAGAGATGATGGTGCTCGTGGGGCAGTCCAAGAACCGTTTCAAAAAGCACCTCGGGTATGTGACCTCTCCGGGAGACAACCTGCGCGTCGTGGTCTCCACGTTGGGCCTCTTCGAACGGGAGCGTGCGGGGGAGGAACTGGTCCTGACAGCCTGCTTTCCGTGCTGCTCGGGCCAATCGCACGTTACACCGGAGGAGATCCGGGAACGTTGCGGGTGGGACCTCAAGCAGGCGCCGAATATCGAGATATTGGACCCTCCCGTGCAACTCGAGCTGGACATCATCCGGTCCTTCGATCCCAATAGATACTATTTAGGCAAGAAAGCGGAGTAAATCCCGTTAATAAGCGCATATTCCCATCAAACAATGGAGGAGCCCATGGATTTCGAGGACATTATCTACGAAAAGAAAGACGGAATTGCCACTATAACGATCAATCGGCCAAAAAAGCTTAACGCGTTCCGAACGGAAACCCTCATAGAAATCGTCAAGGCCTTTGACGATGTGATCGTGGATCGAACCATCGGTGTGGTGGTTTTCACGGGGGCCGGAAACAGGGCCTTTTGCGTGGGCGGAGATGCGGGCGAGTCTTCCGGGGCGGGGTACAAGCCGGAACTGCTCACGTACGTGAGCATGGTTCACGACGCCATTCGAAGAGTGCCGATGCCCGTGATCGCGGCCGTAAATGGATATGCCATCGGAGGCGGGCACGTGTTTCACTGCATATGCGACCTCACCATCGCATCCGAAAATGCTGTTTTCGCGCAGGTGGGTCCTCGAGTGGGCAGCTTCGACGCCGGATTCGGAGCCGGCTACCTGGCGCGTCTAGTGGGTGAGAAAAAGGCCCGGGAGATCTGGTTCCTGTGCGAACAGTACAATGCCCGGCAAGCAATGGACATGGGACTCGTCAACAAGGTCGTGCCGCCTGAAAAGCTGCGCGAAGAAGTAGACGCCTGGTGTCAGAAGATCCTATCCATGAGCCCGACGGCGATCAGGGTACTAAAGGCATCCTTCAACAGGGAGACCGACCATCTAATGGGCTCGGAAGCCATGGGCGGCGCCGCAACCTGGTTGTACTATCAAAGCGAAGAAGCTCAGGAAGGTAAAAACGCGTATCTCGAAAAAAGACCTACCGACTTTTCCAGGTTCAGGAGGTAGCTATTCCGTACTGCTTCGTGTTTTTCGTGTTTAACGTTCACCTGCTCTTCCCGCAGGGTACCCAAGAGAGCAAGAAAGGAGACCCGATATGTTTGATTTGACCGGTAAGATCGCCGTAGTAACGGGTGGCGCAAGAGGCATAGGCAAAGGCATATGCTCCTGCCTTGCCACACAGGGCGCCGGCATTGCCATGATCGACGTACTCGAGAAGGAAGCCGATGAAACGTGTAAGGAACTTAAGCAGTTAGGTCGAACAGTCCGATTTTATAGAGCCGACATCACGGATCGTGAATCCATAGTCGCGACCATGCAAAGGATTATATCCGACTTCGAGAAAGTCGATATTCTCGTGAATAATGCCGGCTGGGACAAGATCGAACCGTTTGTAAAGAATACGCCGGATGTGTGGGAAAAAATCGTACAAATCAACTACATGGGAACCATCCATTGCACCCGCGCCGTTGTGGAACACATGATGTCCAGGAATCGCGGAAGAATCATCAATATCAGCTCCGACGCCGGCAGGGTGGGCAGCACGGGAGAGGCGGTATATTCCGGGACGAAAGGCGCCATTATAGCGTTTAGCAAAACCATGGCCAGAGAATTGGCCCGGAACAACGTCACCGTCAATACCGTTTGTCCGGGACCGACCATGACACCGATGATCACCGCCATGGTTGAAGTGGATGAGTTCGTCGCAAAGGTCTTCGCCGCCATGGACAGGATAATTCCTCTGCGGCGCATGGGCGCGCCCGAAGACATCGGCGCGGCCGTGACGTTTTTGGCCAGCGACGAGGCGAATTTCATCACGGGGCAAACGTTGAGCGTAAGCGGCGGTCTGACCATGGCTTAGGGCTCGAGCCGGGCCGGGCCACGGCACGGGCATTCGGGCCTCGGGATCGGACGCACAATCGCTCCTCTGCCCGTGCATGACACGGATGTATGGCATCTCCTTACCAAGTACAGTTTTGGGAAACCTGACCTCCTTTGATCGTGGAAGCATCGAAACCGGTTCCGGCGTACGATTTCGGGGATGTTCCATTCTTACGGTGTGGGTAATTCCAAACTCATCATTGCCGGGAACGGGGTTGCAGTGCTCACTCGGCGCCACACTATTTATTGTGGCCCCTTGAGTACAGTGTATGCCTCGTTCGGCGGAGTACATGGTTTTTGCACCAAACAAACACCAAGGGAGGTAAGTATGCCGGAACAGAACAGCGAGGCGAAAAAAGGCGGAGTCGATGTACGGGTTCCCGAGGGCAAGTTGGAAACGTCCCCTAATCCGGGGCACGTTATGTTGGAAGTCCTGAAGGAAAACGGGGTGGACATCTTTTTCGGAGTCTCGGGCGGACATATGTGGCTCTGGGTGGATGCCTTGATCAAGGGAGGGATTAAGCACGTCACAACACGGCACGAACAGAGCGGAGGCTATGCAGCGGAAGCCTATGCACGCACCACCGGCAAAATCGGAGTCTGCTGCGGCACGGTGGGACCCGGGTCGACCAACTTGGTGGCGCCCGTCCACCAGGCGCATTTGAGCAATACCCCGCTGCTGGCGCTTTTGGCCGGTCATGAGGCTAACGACGATGGAGCGTACACGCTTCAAGAATGCTATGCGGAAAAAATTTATGAAAGTTTTGCTAAAGTTTCGAAACGGGTGATTGACTCACGGTCATATAAATTTTGGTTTACCAAAGCCATTCGGAAAGCCATGGAACTGCCCAAAGGACCGTCGGTCCTCGAATTCGAGCTCAATGCGGCTACCGGCAACTACCCACCTAACCACAACCTGTACACCGAAAACTGGTTGAAAGAACCCATCGCCGAGTCGTATCCGAATCCCAAATCCGTGGATCGCGTGTTGGAACTGATGTTTGCCAGCGAGAAACCGGTGCTGTACGTAGGTGACGAGATTCTCTGGAACAATTGCCAGGCCGAACTGCGGGAACTCGCCCGTTTGGCTCAGATTCCGGTGATGGGCCGGCGGGGCGGCCGGGGCTCGATCCCCGAAGACGATCCCCTGATTTGGCGGGCGGGCAACATCGGACTCGAATCGGACCTCTTTGTCATCCTGGGCGCACGCATGGACTTTTTTGACTTTTTCGGCAATCGGTTTCAGATTAAACGCGCCATCCAGATATCGGAGACCGCCGAGTATATCCACCCATGGATTCCTACGGAGGTCGCCATCCAGGCAAACGTGAAAACGACCATCCAGGCTATGATCGACGCCATCAAGAATAACACCCTGTCTCCGCCTGCGAAACGTTCGGATTGGCTGGAGAGAGTAAAGAAAGTGGAACAGGAGAGGTCCTCCCACCTGGAAAAACGAGCGCTTCAATTCAAAGATTTAAGCCCGGTGCATCCGGCCTGGCTGAGCAAGGTCATCTGTGACACGGTGGACGAGATGTACAAGGGTGACGTCTGCTATATCATGGACGCCTTTACCGGAAGCAATATACTGAGTCCCTATATCAAGGCCAAAAATGCGGGCCAGGTGATTGATTCCGGGCCGCACGCGGGGGTTGGTCACGGTATCGGACAGGCCATAGGGGCCGCTTTCGGGTATGATAAAAAGAAGATGATATTCGCCATGATGGGCGACGCCGGCATGGGTCTTTCGGGAATGGACGTTGAAACCGCCCTGCGGCACAAATTACCCATTGTATACCTGGTCAACAACAATGACGGCTGGATCGGAGGCTCGGATGCTCAATACGGGAAAAATCTTGGTTGGTACGGGCTTCCCGAGGGCGAAGTGCTTCCGCACTATTTCATCCCGAACCAACGATATGATCGCATGTTCGAAGCGATCGGCTGTCATACCGAGTGGGTCACCCAACCGGAAAAGATAGGCGCTGCGTTGAAGAAAGCCTTCTCCGCAGCGGAACAGGGCAAGACGGCCGTCATCAATGTGGACGTGGACAAGCGTCCGGTGCAGGCCATTTTGGATAGTCCCATTTGCGCCATCATGTGGAAGCATCTGCCTTGGAATGAAACCACCCGCTATATGAGAAAGATGCGGTCCAAGTTCATCCCCGGTATGTACCCCTTTGAAGAATACGGTGTGGAAACCGAAGGCTACGACCGTTGGGATCTTCAGGAAGAAGACTTCGAACTCGGCGTCAAATAACCCCTCTATTCTCGGGGCATTGCGGCCCGGCCGCAATGCCCTTCGCATACCATCGTCGGACGGATGCAAGCGTCGCCTTCGTGCTCTCCAACTCTTTGAATATTAGGGGCAACTCCTCGGATTCACCCCGTAACAGCCAAATTAGGGGTGGCGTGGACAACTTGTTTGTCCACGTTGCGCAGCAACAAGAGGTCACACCGGAATTGTTGCATCCTTCGTGTGTGTGATGGAAGACGTACAGCCGCTTCATGTCCTTTGGAGCCTGGTACCGCAGATTCACCCAAATGGATATCAAGACGGGCTGACGCGTCGAAGCGTAGGTTGGGTTGAGCATCGCGAAACCCAACAATACCAATAGGTTGGGATACGCTCGCTGCAGTCGATAACCCAGCCCACCTCGATATCGCGTGAGCACCGTTGAAGACCGTAGGGGCAGGGCCCCGCGCCTGCCCTATCTATCATGGCGGGTACAGGGACCCGCCCCTTCTCGATTCTCGTTTGTCCACGTTGCGCAGCAACAAGAGGTTGTAGGACTGGCCTGGGATACGAACGGACGTTAGATTTATGCACCATTACGCCGATTTGACCTTGACCCAAATCGTTGGGCCAACTATAGGATCCCTCTGCAAACACTCATCGGGACAGGACCTCTTGTCCTCGGAGTTAAGATAATCTGGCACACATGTCTCAAGGATCGACGCACTAATGACTAAACGTCACCCGATACGAGCCATTATATATGAATGGAGATACCATCTTTTGAGGGGACTCCAAGGATTTAGATTCTATGATCAAATGAGATAACCACTTTGCTTAAACATGTACAATTTTTGCCATGCTATCAATCGACAATATCTCTCCGTCTCTGCCTTCCAACGATAGCTAGTCATATGTCTTGACTCCGCACTCACAGTACGACTAAATAGTAACAAGAGCTACATGTGAAGTCCGGAACGGCTGAACCTAAACCTTCATCATAGTACCCAGAGCTCGTACACATGTGTGATGTCAACTTTAAGCATATTCGCTCATACGATGGGAGCCAGTGGAACGCTTTCGAAGAACTAGTGTGCCAACTTGCGCGGAGAGATCCGCCTGGGGACGCTGCAGAATTCAGACGCGTAGAGGGAACTGGCGGAGACGGCGGTGTTGAAGCGTATTGGCTTCTTCGTTCGGGAAGCAAAATCGGTTTTCAGGCAAAATATTTCCTAAAAACAGGCGACATCGATTGGAAGCAAGTAGAACAATCAGTTTCAAAAGCCATTGATATCCATCCAGAACTTTCTGGTTACATTGTCGCTTTTGCCAGCGACCTAACCGACAGAAGCGGCAAGAAGGGAAAGGGTCTATACGGATGGGAGCATTGGAATAATCATAAAAAGAAGTGGGAAGACTGGACGGCACAGAAAGGCCTGAACGTCGCGTTCGAAACGTGGACCAAGAGTGATATTCTGGATCGGCTGGTACGCCCGGACAGCCAGGGCCTTTCAGAGTATTGGTTCAACAGTCCCGTTTTTGACCCCTCTTGGTTCCGTAAACTCTTCGAACTCGTTAAGGCTGATCTTGACGAAAGATATCATCCGGAAGATCACGTCGAGGTAGAAGCCGCCAAACTCTTCGACGGGCTCGCGCGTTCAGAGTCGTTCCGGCAAAGCCTCAGAAAATCTTTTTGTGAATTGTTGTCTCCTGAAAACTTGGTTGCCCGCCTGAAGAGATTGAAAGCTAAGCCAGTCAATCAGCTCCTGGAAAATTTGAAAAATACATTCCTCATTGTGCGGGCTATTGGGGACGAGATAAAACCGACCCCCGATGCCCTGTATCCAATCCACTGCTGGATGGAGAGAATTACCGAGGCTACAATAGCTGTAGAAGGTCTGCAGGACTGGCTCTGGGAAAAGGAGCGGGAGATTGAGAACCCGTCAGAACATGGACGGATAAATTATGACCTCTACAAATCGAGAAACGCGGTGGACGATCTTGCAAACTCATTAGTGAGTGTTCGGTCCAGACTTGAGGACATTGATGTAACAGCAGATCAACACAGGGCTGGTCTGGTGGTGGGTGGTGCAGGAACTGGGAAGTCACATCTATTCGCAGACGCGGCGGCAAAAGCGATCGAGCAAGGAAGACCCGCTATTCTCATGCTGGGGCAGTATTTCGCCACTGGGGATCCGTGGGAAACCATCCTTGGTAGGTTAGATCTTCGAAATTATTCAAGCGACACTTTTCTTGGCGCCCTCGACTCCGCTGCAGAGGCTGCCCGGGCCAGATGCTTGATACTCGTGGATTTGATGAATGAGGAAACGGATTTAAAGGTTTGGAGAGATAGTATTGGCAGTGTCATAACAAAAATCGTGCAATATAAGCACCTTTCCTTTGCTTTGAGCTGCCGTTCCGAGTATCAAAAGCTGTTCTTTTCTTCTCCCCTTGCGGAAAAGTTGACTAATGTCGAGTGCTACGGGTTTGTAACGGCTCGTGAACGCGAAATGGCAGCCGTGCAGTATCTTGAAAAGCGTGGAATCATCCGTCCGGCAACTCCTTGGTTGGCGCCTGAATTTACCAACCCATTGTTCCTGCGTACCTGTGCCACCGCCCTATCGGAGGACGGCCGGATAGAATTCCCGAGGGGCCTTCATGGTGCTAAAGAGATCTTGGGATTCTATATTCACAGTTTAGAAAACAGGCTCAAGCGGAAATACGTGAACGTGGACTTGCCCCACGATTGTGTCAAAAAGGGATTTCTTTCTCTCGCAAAACAAATGGGACAAGTCAAAGCGGATTTTGTGGAGAGAAACATCGGCGAGACTCTCCTGTTAAGAGCATTTGGCTGTGGTGGCCCACATATAGGAAGAAGCTGGATTGAAATTCTGTGTGAAGAGGGAGCCTTGAGGAAAGATATCCAATTTTCATATCAGGAGGAGGACCCTCTATCCCCATCCGAAGAGATGTTCCGATTTACTTATCAGCGATTTTCCGACCATCTAATCGTTTCTGCGTTGCTCGATGAAGTCCACGATTTCAAAAAAGCTTTCGACGAAGGAGGGCCTTTGGGCTTTATGATCGAAGACAATCAAATTGCCTGGGATTTCTACAGATTCCTATCTCCTTTGTCCATACAGATTCCAGAAAGACTCGAAGGAATAGAACTCGTGGATCTGATGCCTGAAACCGAGTTCGACTGCATGGATATCCCTGTGATCAGAGACGCATTTAGCGAGAGCATTTTGTGGCGATCTGCGGAGGCTTTTTCACCCAGGACATTGGACCTTTTCAATACACTCTCGCAACATCATCACGATGATCCGAGACTACGGCTTCTCCTGCAGCTTTCCGTCTTAACCGAACACCCCTGGAATGCCCACATGATAGACGAAAACCTACGCCGCAGAGAAATGCCGGAGAGAGACTCGTTTTGGTCATTAGAACTGAGCCGGATAGGCGATTCAGAAGAGCACCCGATTTATCAACTCATCGACTGGGGGCATCACGCGGATATAACTTCTGCGGAAGACGAAACACTCCGCCTCACGTCTGTGGTCCTTGTTTGGAGTTTTGCAGCCTCGAATCGTCTCATTCGGGATCGAGCCACAAAAGCGCTGACTAAGATATTGATCGAACGACCGGGCCTTTTTCCACGTCTCCTAAAAGAATTCTCAGATATCGATGATCTTTATATACTCGAACGACTTTGCGCTGCAGCTTACGGAGCAGTGTGCCACGGAGTGAGCGATGAACATCTGTCGGCAATTGCGGACGCGGTTTTCGTATGCCTATTCAAATCGGGTAATCCACCACCCCATCTTCTGATGCGAGATTATGCGCGAGGCATTATTGAGCTGGCTAACTCAAGAAGCCGACTTCCCGCTTCCGTGGATATCCGACATTGTCGTCCGCCTTATGAAAGTTCATGGCCTATCGAGGAGGTGACTGAAGAGGACATTGAGAAAGTGCGAGAGCGGGCAAAAGACGGCCAAATTTATTCATCTATTTTTTCTGGAGATTTTGGCACTTACGAGGTTACTAGCGAGATCTGGAATTTCACTTCCATTCCGCTTTCGGACGATCCCCCTCTCAATCCAGAGAAGAACCTATCAAAATTCAGGAAGTTGACCAACAAGTGGAACGAGGCTAAACGCGAAGCTTTTCAACGACTTGAGGAAGCGGTCCGGACAAGAGATAATTCCTACACACTTGTCGACCGTGTATCGGAAAACCGTGGATTGCAGATCCGGTATGACGAGAATGCGACGCGAGACGCAAAAGAATCGCATGACCGTTTCATCAAACTTCTGTCGAACTCACAGATTAAGAAGTACGAAGAACTGGCTCTGCCGAGCTTTTTTCCTGAGCAAATGCTTCTGTCGCAGATAGACATCCCGAGATTCGATTTGGATTTAGCTAGAAGATGGATAACGAAGCGGGCGTACGATTTCGGATGGACCAAGTCTCTCTTCCCACGCGAATGGAGTACCTATCAAGGTCGGAATCGGCCCTTGGTCGAACGGATTGGAAAGAAGTACCAATGGTTAGCTCTTCTTGAACTTATGGCTCGATTAGCTGATCATGTATGGGCGGTCAGCCACTCTGACAAAGTAACGGCAGTCTATGACCATCCCCTCCAAGTCGGTTTCGTAAGGGACATTGAGCCTACGATATTTGCAGCGCCAAGCACTCAGGATGACGGCAAAGAATCCGATCAATGGTGGTTCCCTCGAAAAATCAGATTTCGGGAAGAATCTGACGAGTCGGCGGCTCTCTGGCCCTTTGAACAACGAGATATGGTCAACGATTCAAATTCTATCGAGGTCGCGGATGCAGACGGGCGTAGATGGTTAGTGCTACACCTCTTTGATATAGCTACGGAGCGATTGCCTGATGAGAGATTCTCTGATCCTTACCGGAGAACGGCTTTCGTCTTTATAAATACAATCATTGTACGTGCAGGTGATGGTCCAAGACTTGAAAATGTTTTAGGGGATAGGCCGTTGACGCATACCATCGCCTGGCAACCACCGGAGGTGACGGATGGTCCCTATTATTTAGCCAGCGGTATCGTTATTTAATCACCTCGGTCTTAAGGTCCGTTCTCCTAAGATGGGTCAGTTCGAAAATGCCGAAGGAAAACTGTCATTCTTCGATCCCAGCATGGGCACGGCCTATTATCCAGCGGCCCTGATAGCCAGGGACTTATTTTTCGAGTTCCTCAAGGCCAACAACCTGGAGTGTCTATGGGCAATCACGGGAGAAAAAACTGCGCACCCGAATGGTACAAGGGACGCGTGGGGAAGAAGATCCTATAGCACTATCTATCGTCGCTCCAACAAAAAGTGGGTGGGCCGTACTTACCATGAAGACATTCGCCATAGGCTTTGAATCTCATTTGATATATATGGCGAACATCCTCGGTAACGCAGCCACTGCCTATTGTAGGGGGCACGAAATAGACAGAGTTTTCGCTGAGCAATAGCCGATCTAATCTTGAATCCGTCCAGAGAAAAGCGAATCAGACGGAACCCATTTTGCGTTGCTCGTAATACCCGATCACTTCTGCGACTCTCCGAGCATCTTCTTCCAGCCGGAGACGAATTCCTGGGATCCTTGGGGCCACTCCGTTTCGGCCACTTTCTTCATAAACGGAGAATCGTCGGCGTATCGGAGGCAGCTGTTACCAATGTCGGGCCGAAGGGCGAGCCAGATCTTGTAGATCTGTTCGTCTTCGATTCCGGGAAACTGGACTTTCAGATACTGCTTGCCCAACACCACGATCCCCTGGTTCACGGTGGTGCAAACATCGTCGAACAGATCCATCAGAAGCATGCAGTCTTTCGAGGAACCGTTGTTGCCGAGGACTTTCTTGAATCCCGAAACCATCCGTTTGCCGATCAGGGGTTCAAGATAGCTCCGGGCGTTCCGGCATATCGCGTCGGGCACCCCCGGCATTTCGCACCGGATCTCCTCGATCCTCAGCAGGGGATAAGTCAAGATCATGTTGATCTTCATATGATGGACACCGTCCTGCATTTCCGCTTCAGCCTGAACCTTGGTTTTGGAAGGCAGAAAATAGACGTCGATCTTCTTGTTTCGCGTGCATAGGTGCATTCGATCATCTTTGGTTGCGGCTGATTCGCTCATAACGTTCCGTCCGGCTCCTTGTTTTAAAACACACCATGTGGCGGTCATTGGGCTTCGTGCGACTTAGGTGGTACACTTCATAGTTCTTCAAACAGGACCTGTCAATCGGAAAAGCCCGCGAAGGGCTTTCGCTCGGGCATTCGGGATCCGGTCCGGACATCTCTTTTCGCGGATTGAATCCGCCACGTCGTCGACTTGACACCGAACATCGCGGGAACCTATGCTCCGAAGCGATACTTCATTTCGAACGATTGAGATAACCCCGAAAGTGGGTTGCGTCCGTACTTCTAATGGGATTGGACACGATACGTGGAAAACCCGGCGTTCTCCCAACGACTTACCGCTCCCCCAAAGGCGGTGCGGCGATGCTCCGGAAGTTTGCAGGGAGTTTGAGTCCGGCCCCCGGCGGGATGTTCAAAGTTACCTTCAACGGGAAGAATACTATCCATTCTCCCAATTGAACACTGGAAAAGGTTATCGCATGGCGGGCGACGCATCATCCGGACAAAAGGCGCGAACGGAACCGGCCGGCTTTCCAGGCGATGAGCCGGTACGCCGAATGACGGATTCCTTACCCGTGCTCATCTCGTATATCGACGCGGACGAACGATTCGAGTTCAACAACGCGGCCCACGAGAAGTGGTTCGGCCGATCCTGTGAATCCATCACAGGTCAATCGTTGCGGGACGTTCTCGGCGGAAAGGCCTATGACTCTATCCGCGAATACACGATAGCGGTCCTCTCCGGTCGCGAAGTGACCTTTGAAACCCGCATTCCCTATCCCGACGGACGTTCCCGTCACGTTCGGGGGAATTTCCTTCCCCACCGCGGCTCCGACGGTGCGGTTCATGGATTTTACGCACTGGTAAGCGACATTTCCGACTTGAAAAGCACCGAACGGGTATTGGACGAGCGGCTGCGATTCGAGGCCCTTGTTTCCCGAATCTCGGCGCAGTTGATCCACCTCCCCACAGGGGAAATCGACAAGGTCATTGAAAACGGGCTCAGTCTCATTGGTGGCTTCTTTGACGTGGACCGGGTGGTTATCGGCGAATTTCTCCCCGACGTAAAAGGATTCCGGGCCCGATACCTCTGGTTGGCGAACCGGGACACGTCGGGACTGTACATGCCTTCCGGCCGGAGACCGCTTCCGTTTCCAAACCTGATCTCCCGCCTGCAGACCGACGGTGCGTTCGTTTTCGGAAGCCTTCGGGAAATCCCCGAGGACTGGACGGACGTCCGCAGCTTTGTCGAGAAGTTCGGTCTCAAAGCGGCCGTGCTGGTCTCCTTGAGTGTGGGCGGCGCTTTTATGGGAGGTTTCACGATAGAGTCGTACAGAGACGAACGCACCTGGCCCGACGACGTGGTCCGGCGTCTCAAGTTTATAGGGGAGATCTTTGCCGGCGCCATGGATCGAAAACGTTCGGAGGAAACCCTGCAGGCGGCTTTTTCGGAAATCCAGCGACTGAAGGAGCGTTTGGAAACGGAAAACATCTATCTCCGCCAGGAAATCAAACTCAAACACAATTATGAGGAGATTGTCGGTCAGAGCACCGTCATTAAGGCGGTCTTGAATCAGGTGGAGCAGGTGGCCGAAACGGACTCCACGGTCCTCATTCAGGGCGAAACGGGTACGGGAAAAGAACTCCTGGCGCGGGCGATCCACAACTTCAGTTCGCGCAAAGGCCGGACCATGGTGAAAGTCAATTGCGCGGCCCTGCCGGCAGCCCTGGTGGAAAGCGAACTGTTCGGCCGGGAAAAGGGCGCTTACACGGGAGCGTTGTCCAAGCAAATGGGGCGATTCGAAGTGGCTCACGGATCGACCATCTTTCTGGACGAGATCAGCGAGTTGCCTTTGGAACTGCAGGCGAAACTGCTCCGGGTGCTCCAGGACGGACGATTCGAGCGGCTGGGGAGCTCGAAGACCATCCACGTAGACGTTCGGGTCATCGCAGCGACCAACAGAGACCTGGTCCGAGCCGTGAAGGATGGACGATTTCGGCAGGACCTCTACTACCGCTTGAACGTATTCCCCATCACGGTGCCGCCGTTACGTGAGCGCCCCGAGGATATTCCGCTTCTGGTGTGGGCGTTTATCAATGAATTCGGAGAGACCATGGGAAAGCGGATCGAGTCGATTCCCAAGCAGAGCATGGAATTGATGCAACGCTGTCCCTGGCCGGGCAACGTGCGCGAACTGCGAAACGTGATCGAACACGGCATGATCATCACGCGGGACAAAATCCTCAAAGTGCAGGTTCCGGGTCTTTCGGATTCCGTGGGAGCCCACGATCTCACCATACGGGAAGTCGAACGAAAACACGTGGTCAGCGTGTTGGAAAGAACCGGATGGCGCATCCGGGGGAGAAACGGGGCGGCCGCGGTTCTGGGCCTCAAACCCACGACACTCCACTCGAGGATGAAGAAGCTGGGCATTCAACGTCCGGGCAAATCGTTCGACATTTCGTTGGATAGTCGACATATCGTCGAATAACACGCCGCTCCGTTCGAACCACCTTCTTCACCTTGCATGCGGCGCGCGGGCTCCTTCGTCCCCGGAGGGACGCGAAACCGAACCTAATTCCTTGCTTAAGCCACAAAAAAAGGATAACAGTGCAGCAGAAGCGGGTTCCGGCGCTGCGTCTTCCACCTGCATCCTCGACAGCCGGGCCGGCGCTGGTATACGAACCCGGTCGAGCGGAAAACCGCTTTTTCGTTTCCATAAACGATAGACGATATATCGTCGGCTGACATCCTTTTCCAAGAGCGGACATCAACTCCTCTTTTTGTAAAACCATTCGTTGGGAGCGGGTCACAGCCATTCGTTCCTTTCGTCGTTTGAATTGGCACGATTCCCGCAAGTTGTATATGATTTTATTTTGGAGGACCTTAGCGGAGGAGGGAAGCGATGGCGGCTGTCAGGACCTCGCGCGGGCGGTTATTCGAGATCGAGGCCCGGAGGGATGTGCGCTCATGATTACGGCAACCCTCAGGGTAACCGTGCCTGCGCATCGAAGGAGCGAAGTGCTGGACCTTTTGCGCTCGGTCATCGAGCCGACCCAGGTTGAACCGGGGTGCCTGAGCTGTCGGCTCTACCAGGATTTGGAAAACGAAGAAGCACTTCTTTTCGAGGAGGAGTGGAAAACCCAGGCGGATCTGGATCGACACATCCGTTCCGACCGTTATGTTCAGATCCTTGCAGCCATCGATATGTCGAGCAAACCGCCCGAGATCAGGTTCAACACCATTGCCCGTACAAAGGGCATCGAAGCCATCAGGGCGGCAAGGGTGAAGCCTGCGGAACCGGGGGAATGGCCGGATATAGTGGAGCAGCGGGATTAGTGTTCGGACGTACGGCGTGCTCGGGTCGGCAGGCTTTCTTGTATTTCGGGCATTGAAGGACTCGTGGCCCTCAAGGACTGAAACCAAGGCTCTCGAGTACGCGAGAATCGGGTATCCTTAAACGGAGGTTCGGATAAATCACTATCAGATAGTGGATCTCAAGAGGAGGTAAGCACATGGTTGGCATCGTTTCTTATGGCGCATACGTTCCGCGCTATAGGCTGAATCGCGGAAGCATTTTTCAGTCTATCGGATGGTTTAATGCCGCCACGGCGGGTCTGGCAAGAGGGGAAAAAGCGGTTGCAAACTACGACGAGGACAGCATCACCATGTCCGTAGCGGCGGCGATGGATTGTCTGAAAGGGTTCGCGCGAGAGCGGGTGGACGGACTATTCCTCGGCTCGACAACGCTGCCCTATCTCGAGCGACAGAACGCGGCGATCTGTTCTGCGGCCCTTGCTTTGAGGCCGGATATTCGAACAGCGGACTTCACCGCTTCGCTGAAATCGGGCACCACCGCCCTCGCATCCGCGTGCGATGCAGTAGCATCCGGAGCGGTGAACACCTTTCTGGTATGCGCGTCCGACACCCGGTTGGGAAAGCCCGGAAGCGCTTTGGAACATATGTCCGGCGACGGCGCGTCAGCCCTCCTCATCGGCAAGGAAAACGTCATCGCCGAGTTGAAAGGCAGCTATTTCTATACGCGGGATTTCCCCGATTTTCGTCGTACGCAGGGAGAAAGGTCCCCCCAAGGCTGGGAAGAGCGATGGATTCGGGACGAAGGATACGGAAAGATCATCCCTCAGGCGATCGCCGGTCTGATGGGCAAATGTGGCGTAAAGGCCGCCGATATTTCGAAGCTGGTGGTTGCCTGTCCTTTTATCAAAGTGACGGAAGGGCTCGCCAAGCAGTTGGGATTCCGGCCCGAACAGGTACAGGACAACCTGATGAACGTTATGGGAGACAGTGGTTCCGCGCTGGCGTCCATGATGTTGGTCGCCGCCCTCGAGGACGCCAAACCGGGGGACAAGATCGCGGTCCTGGGTTTTGGCAGCGGGGCCGACGCACTGCTCTTCCAAGTTACCGGAAATATCAATAAGATCGAGCCGCGCCAGGGAGTCAAGGGCCACCTCGATTCGAAAAAGGACCTGGGGAGCTATTCCAAGTACCTGGTTTTTCGGGATCTGCTTCCCGTTGACGTCGGCATCCGTGGCGAAGAGATGCCCATGGCCCGGATGTCGGTCATGTTCAGGGAAGGTAAGACCATGGCCGCCCTGTGTGGTTCAAAGTGCAAGGAATGCGGCACTCCCCAGTTTCCCGCCCAGCGGGTATGCGTCAATCCGGAATGCGGAACCATAGATCAGATGGAGGACTATTTCTTCCATGACAAAATCGGACGCATCAACTCCTACACGGGCGACAATCTGGCGTTCAGCTGGGATCCGCCGGGCATGTACGGTTTGATCGACTTTGACGAGGGCGGAAGACTCTACCTGGACATCACGGACTGCGAGCTGGACTCCCTGAAGGGGGGGGCACAGGTCAGGATGAGTTTCCGTCGCAAATTTGCCGATAAGCGGCGGGGAATATACTCCTATTTTTGGAAAGCCGTACCGGTGTAAGACGAACTTTGGACGGAGGATATAGATAATGGGAACCGGAATTAGAGACAAAGTTGCAGTCATTGGCATGGGGTGCACCCGATTTGGAGAATTATGGGATACAAGCGAAGAAGACCTCATTGTCGACGCGTTTAAAGAAGCCCTCGCGGACGCGGGCATAGAGAAGAAAGACATCCAGGCGGCGTGGTTTGGCAGCGCGTTTCCTGATGTGAATGCGGGAAGCGGGGCCGTGCCGATGGCCAGGGCGCTTAAACTGCAAAATATACCAGTAACCCGAGTGGAGAATTTTTGCACCACGGGAACGGAAGCGTTCAGGGGAGCATGCTATGCCGTCGCTTCGGGCGCTTGCGATATCGCCCTGGCGCTCGGCGCGGAAAAGCTCAAGGACACGGGCTACGGCGGCTTACCCGATTTTGGAACCGTAATGGGCACGGAAAACCTGTTTTACATGCCGAACCTGACGGCTCCCGGCATGTTCGCAATGGTGGCCACCGCCTATTTCGAGAAGTACGGATTGTCCCCCGAACAGGGCAAACGAATTCTGTCGAGGATATCCTACAAAAGCCATAAGAACGGGGCTATGAACCCCCGTGCGCACCTCCGCAAGGAAGTTCCCATCGAAGCCATGCTGAAGGCTCCTGTCATTGCCTGGCCGCTGGGGCTGTTTGACTGCTGCGGCGTGAGCGACGGGGCGGCTGCCGCTATTGTGGTCCGGGCGGACATGGCCAAGGATTTCAGGCCCGATCCCATCTATGTCAAGGCCCTCCAGCTATCGCTCACCCCTGCAACAGGCATCCTTCATCAGAGCTGGAACGGCGTTCATTTGGAGTCCACCCGCATCGCCGGAATCAAGGCCTACGAAGAGGCGGGCATCACCAAACCTCGAGAAGAGATCAGCCTGATGGAAGTGCACGATTGTTTTTCCATCAGTGAATTGGTCACGGTCGAAAGCCTTCAGATTTCTCCGATGGGAAAAGGCGGAGAGGATTTTGAAAACGGTTTCTACGATCTCGACGGCAAGATACCCTGCCAGAGCGACGGGGGATTGAAGTGCTTCGGTCATCCCATCGGGGCCTCCGGCATCCGAATGCTGTATGAGATTTACAAACAGCTGCAGGGGAAGGCGGAACCTGAACAGCGACAGTTAAAAGGCGATCCCAGAATCGGGCTGGCTCACAATCACGGAGGCCTGGCCGGAAGCCTGGTCTGCAGCGTGGCCATTCTGGGTAATTCATAAGATCCGGCCCTTAGGTCTCGTCCCCAAGTTAGGTCTCGTTGTCTCGTTCCCAAGTTGAACTTGGGAACGAGGTAAGAGATGAACTTGGGAACGAGATGAACGAGATGAAATTCGGAGTACGGAGAAGTCATCAGTGAGCCAAACGACCAGGGAGCACGTTCACGAATTGAACGAAGAGATACGCTTTCTCGCCGGCGGGTACGTATTTGAACGCGAAGGCCGGATCGAGAAAGACGGGAGGCAGGTCTTGTACGCCGTCGGCCACGCCTTTGTAGATCGGGCCTGTTGCGGGACCTGGGGGTGTCGCTACGCTTTTGTACCCGGATACATGATCCGGCATCAGGTCCGCAAAAACGATCGGGGACTCTGGGTGTCCGAGGTGGAACCCATTGTCGATGAAGAGACCCGGCACGCGATCGTTCGCATCCTTAAAGAGAAGGAATACGTTCAACAGGTTCAATTCCAGGAACCCGACGACCGATTCGACATTAAACACGGATAATCGGAAGGCCCTCGGACCGCTTCCCATCGACGCGCACGGCTCGTTGTCTTTGATCACACCGGAGACGCTGTCCATAAAAGATCATCATTCGAATTCCTGCACGATCAGAATAGAAGGAGTGGAGCATGTCATACGACCTTACTGAAGAACAGCAGATGCTGAAAGACACCGTGGCGCGGATGGCAAAAGAACAGATCGCGCCCGGAGCGGAAAAGCGCGACGAGGAAGGCAAATTCTCATGGGAAATGGTGGAGCTGCTCCGGGAAAACGCTCTGTTCGGCGCCGATTTTCCAGAGGAGTACGGCGGTTCTCAGATGGGAATGCTGGCCCTTTGTCTGGCTATCGAGGAAATAGCCAAGGTGTGTTCCTCAACCGCCGGCCTGTTGCTGGTGCATGAATTGGGCGCCATGCCCATATTTCTGGCCGGCAGCAAAGAACAGAAGGAAAAATATCTGCCCGATCTGGCGACAGGAGAAAAGCTGATCGCCTTTGCTCTCACCGAACCCAACGCCGGATCGGACGTGTCCGGTCTCAAGACCAAGGCCGTCAAAGACGGGGATCACTATGTACTGAACGGCGCCAAGATCTTCATTTCCCATGGTGACGCGGCCGATGTGCTTACCGTGGCCGCCAAGACCGACACCTCGGTTCCGGGCCACAAAGGGATCAGCATGTTCATCCTGGAAAAAGGCACTCCGGGATTTCAGATTGGAAAGAAGGAAAACAAACTCGGACTTCGATCCTCTTCCACGGTGGAGCTTATATTCGAAGACGTCCGAATACCGGCGGCCAACCTGATCGGCGCCGAGGGTGTCGGTTTTTCCATCCTGATGAAGACGTTGGATTTCACCAGAATTCCGGTTGCCGCTCAGGCGCTGGGTATCGCACAGGGCGCTTTAGACTATTCCGTTCAGTATACGAAAGAACGGGTTCAGTTCGGCAGCCCGGTGTTCTCGAATCAGGGGATTCAATGGATGGCGGCCGATCTGGCGACCCAGATAGAAGCCGCGAGACAACTGACCTATAAGGCGGCGTCCGCGTATGAAAACCTTCCGAAGAATCTGGACAAACTCCCCAAGCAACTGGTGCGTTACTCGGCCATGGCGAAGCTGTATGCGGCTGAAACGGCTATGAGAGTTACCACGGACGCGGTCCAGTTTCTGGGCGGCTACGGATATATCAAGGAATACCCGGTAGAACGCATGATGCGTGACGCCAAGATTACCCAAATCTATGAGGGAACCAGTCAGATTCAGAAGATCGTCATCGCCGGTACCCTCTGATACCAATTATACCGATTTGAACGTCTTGCAACTTGGCCTTCTTTAAAACCGAAAGGAGTACGGCATGGCTTCAAAAGTAGTGGAAACGGACGTCGTATTTGTAGGAGGCGGTTCAGCCGGGCTTTGCGGTGCGGTACGCGCCCGGGAATTGGGCTTGAAAGCGGTGGTGTTGGAAAAGCTGGGTTCCTGCGGCGGCGACGCCATGATCGCGGCCGGTTTCTGGGTGGGCGCCGAGACAGCCCTGCAGAAAGAAAAAGGCATTCAGGATTCCAAAGGCGATCTGTATCGGTACTTTATGGACTATTCTTCTTACCGCTGCCGGCCGGACCTGGTCCGGGTGTTGGCGGACCGCTGCGCCTCCAACATCGAATGGTTGGCGAAACAGGGGGTCGTGCAGACCAAAGAGATTCACACCCACGGGCCCACAACCGTGCCCAGGGTGCACCAGAACGAAGGCATGGGCGCCCAGTACGTAGTCAAGATGAAAGAACGCGCCGAGGCCCTGGGGGTTCAAATCCTGCTCAAAACCGGAGCCAAGGAACTCATCATTGAACACGGAAGGGTCGCCGGGGTTCGGGCCGAAACGGACGACGGGCAATCCGTGGAAGTCCGCGCCAAGGGCGTGGTGCTCACCACGGGCGGATTCGGCAAGAACAAGACGCTGGTGGAGAAGTATGTGAATCTTCAAAACCACGTTATGATCTGCGCCGGATGGGCCCGAGGAGACGGTATTCGCCTGGCCGAGCAGGCTGGGGCCGCTATCGGGGACCTGGAAGTATGCATAGGCTACAAAGCGGAAATGCCGAACACGGCGGGGCTCACAATGCGGAGTTTCTACCTTATTCTGTTCAGCAACTACGCGGTGGTGAACAAGGCCGGTGTCCGATTCATGGACGAATCCATCTGGAACGCCTACTTCGCCCACGCTCTGAACAATCAACCGGACGGCACGGGATACGTGATTATCGATGAAACCCTGCGCACCGGCAATCCCTTTACCGATCTCGCAAAAGAGGTGGAAGCCGGCAGGATCAAGAAAGCCGACACGTTCACGGACCTTGCCCGTCAGATCGGATTACCGGTGGACTCGTTCGTGGCGAGCATGGAAAAGTACAACGGATACGCACGTGCGGGCAGGGACGATGAATTCGGAAAAGCGGCCCAACTCCTGGCCCCTCTCGCCACTCCTCCTTTCTACGCCGTCGAAATCGTTCCCATGGTCCTCAACACCGCGGGAGGCGCCGTCATCGACGCCAAAGCCCGCGTGCTCAAACCGGACGGAAGTCCCGTTCCCGGATTGTACGCAGCCGGCAACAACACGGCCGGTTTTTACGACAGCTATCCCTCTACCGGCACCGGTTTGCAGATATCCAGCATTTTCGGACAAGTAGCGGTGGAAACCATCAAGGAAAGCCTTTAACGGACCTCGGACGAGCACACAAGGAAGCCGGGCAATCCCGTCACCGCGGTATTGCCCGGTTTCCCTTAACTTAGGCGTGTACACACCTCGGCGCCCCCCGCGCGGAAAGCGGCAGCGCGGTCCGGCCCGCAGGTCGTCCGAGTCCGTGGGCGCTTCCCGGCCTCACTTGCCTCAGCAGTGTTTGGGATTCGAGCAAGGGGACGCCTGACCGCAACACGTATTGCCCGAAAGCTCCCGGTTCTCAGAGCCGCCGGACAGAAACGCCGCCGGGGCGCTCATGGTGCGTTTCGATTCCTTCCCGCATTCAGGGCATTCGCACAAGACCGACGCGCTGGTCGCTTCGAGCTTTTCAAAGCTGAATCCGCAGTGTGAACATTGATATTCGTAAATAGGCATGCTTATGAGTAGAGCAATTTTCGGACCAAATCCGGAAACCGGGCTCGTTGTCGCGACCTGTTGAACAGCAAGGTTTTTGTGGTCTTTTCGGAAAGCGGCAGGACGCGACCGATCCCGCGGAATGTCATTCTGCAATCCTGCTCTTGCTTCAGGGAATGCAAAGCGCAACCTTCAAGAAGGACGAGGCGATACCATCAAGGCGGCGCGATCCGGGGAGGCTGGATTCCCTCGCCCCCGAACTCGGGGGAGCGGGCCGGGGTGAAAGGGCGCGTTTGTACATAGCAGGCCGTTGTAAAACGCGATCTGCGGTCACGCCAACGGCGTGACGCTTCATCCCTCGTCAATGCGACGTACTCTATGTACGCCCATTCCTCGGGATTTGCGCGCCTTGCATCTCATCCTTTTTCAACGGCCAGTAACGACCCGGCTTTCTCAACGGGCTGATAGAATACCAACTCGGAGACCGGCCCTGATTTGAGACTTGGGTGGCTCGGACAACTCGTTGTCCGAGTTGCGAAGCAACAAGAGGTCGCACCCCATGCGTAAAAACCTGCCGCATTGGATGCACCGGCGCAGGCCGTGTCCACGGAGACATCGATACAGCCGGATGACGATAGGATGAAAAAGACTGTCGGGAGGAAGATCGTACCCTGTCAATGGACCCTTGGCTCAATACTTCATCCGGTAGTCGTCAGGTTTTATGGCGTTGTTTTGGTACGTAATAGCAGGATTGGGAACTTTTGGGACTGGATGGGCGAGAATTGTATCTTGTAGGCGGCAATACGGACACCGACTCTTCGTTGCGGTTCATCCTGTGATGTTGGCCTAAATAGAGTCAAAACGAGACTTGACCCCTTTTCCCCTGGGAACGCCGAGCCCCTGCTCGGCCCAACTTCGTGCCCGGAGCGAGGATCGACCCCGAACGTCCACGAGGACTAAGCCATCTTAAGTTCGGAATTTCTTGCAATAATAAAGAAATAATGGGGACGTCCATACCTTTATACCATTTTTCTCCAATCAAACTGGATCATTATTCTTTTTGTTCACCCCATTTCGACAAGCGACTTGCCGCCGGTTGAGTGATCTTGAGCCTCCGGGCAATCTCGGTGGCGGTCATCCCAAGCTTTCGATGCGCCCGATAACATAAGAGCGCCCGAGCCTTTACGCTTTGCCGCGATTTACCGAATGCCATCACTTCCTTGGGGTCATACCCATCGATTCGGCCACTCTAATTTCAAGGGTAATCAATTCTTGTGAAGTTTTAAAACATAGTCGTCCCCGTTTTCGTGGCCGTCCTTGATATCGGACGGATGCGTGTAGGGAATAAGGTTCCATCGTCAGACCCATTCCGGGGCAGGTTTTAATCCAGTCCCTACGACAACGTTCTGATTTTCCCGATCCATTTCCTTTTGTGCAGGGTGGCAGATGATGTATTCCCGGATACGGTTCAGTTCCTCATCATTGCGAATGATGTGTTCATAATGATTGC